>JAHXHI010000065.1 GCA_025656775.1 gamma proteobacterium symbiont of Bathyaustriella thionipta | reverse complement strand
TGTAAGTTCAAGTCTTGCATTGGAATTGTTATTTGATAAAAAGTTACCTGATTTTATCTGAGATTAAAAATCATGCTGAATAGTTACAATAAACCTTAATTTAAACAAATAGTTACAGCTAAGCCTGTGGCGTATGTTTTTGCAAGAAATTTCACATTTTCTGCTATGAATTGTTGAAATTTTAATTGATTAAGAAATATGACCCTGATATATTGTAGGCTTGAGAATTATTTAAGTTTTTCTTAATGTCTATTTAAGGTTCTGTTGTTATTATGGCTATTTATGTAAATCATAATAATTGTGACTGAGGTCAATATGTCGTTATTATCAAATGTCTCATCCCTAAAATCATTCTCATGGTCTAGCTTTGGGCTGCACTATCTGTTCTTTTTTTATTTTTCTGGTCTTTATCAAATCATAATATTTGCTAGTGGACAAGCGGGCGGAGTAGGGCTTAGACAAGCAATTCTCATGAGCTTTTTATGGTTCATTCCTATATTATTAATTCCTCGTTATACTAGAATATTTACTGGGATAATTGGCTCCTTTCTATGGGTGACTTCTCTTGTCTCTATGGGATATCTGGCATTATACGGACAAGACTTTTCGCAGAGTGTCCTTTATATCATTTTTGAATCAAATCTTTCTGAAGGTAGTGAATTCCTAGAGTCTTATTTTAGTTGGTGGATGTTACCGGCATTAGTGATTTATACCATAATCCCGTTTTTTATCTGGAAAAAAACAAAGCCAATGGAAGGGCTATATAAACAACGCTTATTGCTCGCAGCCTCTGCTTTATTCATAATCAGCTGGCCGTTATTTAATAGTGCTGTTTTAAAACAAGAGACCTTTGAATATTCTGCCGCCAAGCAGATGGATCGAATGGAACCAGCGGCACCATGGCACATTGTTATGGGCTATATTAAATACAAAAGTCAATTGCGTGATATTGAAAAATACTTATTGGCTAATGATAATTTACCACCACTCGATGAATTGAAAGATAAAAATGCGATGACACCCAATACTCTGGTATTAGTGATAGGCGAATCAACTAATCGTCAGAGAATGGGAATATATGGTTATGGGCGTGATACAACACCTGGACTAAAGTCCATAAAAGATGACTTACTGATCTTTGAGCAAGTCTATTCACCACGGCCGTATACAATTGAGACATTACAGCAGGTATTATCTTTTGCTGATGAAAAGCATCCTGATCTGTATCTAAAAAGACCAACGCTCATGAATATTATGAAACAGGCTGGTTATAAAACTTATTGGATCACTAATCAACAGACTCAAACTAAACGTAATACCATGTTGACCACATTTTCAAAACAAGCAGATGAGCAGGTGTACTTAAATAATAATCGTATGCAGGATTCAGCTCAATATGATGGCGTAGTTATCAAACCTTTTGAAAAAATTCTTGGTGATACTGCCGCTAAAAAATTCATCGTAATCCATCTATTGGGTACTCACCGTAAATACCATTATCGTTACCCGGATAGCTTTGCATTTTTTAATAAAAATTCACAGTCGCCAAATTGGCTTAGCAGCAGCCAGACAGACGAGTATAATGAATATGACAATGCTATTCGTTACAATGATTTTGTTGTTTCTACATTAATTAAATCTTTCAAAACGAGTAGAGAACATGGATTTTTAGTTTATTTTTCAGATCACGGTGAAGAAGTTTATGATAACCCGCAACATCTTTTTGCAGGGCGTAATGAGGGAGCTCCTAGCAGTCCAATGTACACTATCCCATTTATGATCTGGCAAAGTGAGTCATGGAAAAATCATAGCCAGTTAGAATCTGAGGCAAGTACTATGGTTCATCGTTCCTATAGCACTTCTGATTTCATTTATACCTGGTCCGATCTGGCAGGGATCACCTTTACCGGTTTTGATGCCAGCCGTAGTATTGTTAATCCATCATTCACTAACCACCCTATCTGGATTGGAAACCCTAAAAAACAAAAAAAATTAAGAGACTTACAAAAACAACCTTTTATAGAGCTTCATAAAAGCTCTCAGGTTGGGCGAAGCGAAGAGTTGGAAGCGTCAGGAAAAACATATCAAATCTAAGTTGTACTAATGCATTGATACGTTGGACATGCGGTAAGCCCCCAGCAAGCTGGAAATAGAGATGTGTGCGGCATACATATGAATCTTTCACTTTGTTTTAAATTAAGTGAGCAGAAGTTGAACATATTAAGTATAAATTAAACAGATTAAACTTTCAGTTTTTTCTATTTTTAATTGATATCATACTTTTTTATTTTGCGCCATAAGGAGACCCTGTCAATCCCTAATATAGCAGCCGCTTTGGTTCGGTTACCGCCACATTTATCTAATACCCACTTGATGTATTCAATCTCCTGTTCATCGAGTGTGGGTAATTTATTTTTATTAAATCGCATCACAGAAACTGAATGTTCAGTAAGACTGGAAGGCAGTTGAGCCGGTGTTATTTTTTTTTCAGTTGAAAGAACAATGGCTCTTTCGACTATATTTTCCAGTTCCCGAATATTTCCTGGAAAGCCATATTGATTTAAGCTATCCATTACTTCAGGGTCAAAATCTTCTATTTCTTTATCCATAGTTTTAGTATGTTTTTTTAAGAAATGATAGGCCAGTAAAGGGATATCACCTTTTCTTTCTGATAGAGGAGGAAGATGAATTTGAATCACATTAAGCCGATAAAAAAGGTCCTGTCTAAAACGACCTTCAGCGACTTCTAATTCTAAATTACGATTGGTTGCTGAAAAAAAACGAACATTAATCCCATAGGTTTTTGTTCCGCCCAGGCGTTGCACTTCATTCTCCTGTAAAACTCTTAAAAGCTTTACCTGCATGTTCAGCGACATCTCTGCTATTTCATCAAGAAAAAGTGTACCCCTGTTAGCTGTTTCTATAAGACCCTGGTGTGAATTATGGGCACCAGTGAAAGCACCTTTTTCATGACCAAATAGTTCATTGGCTAGCAATTCTTCCTGTAAGGCACCACAATTGATTGCAATAAAAGGTTTAGTATTTCGTTGACTATTGGCATGAATATATCGAGCAGCTAATTCTTTACCAGTGCCGCTTTCACCAGTAATAATGACACTGCAGGTAGAAGGTGCAATCTGTTTCATGGTATCTAACAGACGTAGAGTAACTGGATCCTGGGTAATAATCTGAGGTCCGATATGCGCTTCACCAATATGAGATTTGAGTTTTTTATTTTCATGTTTAAGGGTAACGAGTTCCAGCGCATTTTTAACAATTTCACGCACTTCATTCAATTGATAAGGTTTGGTTAAATAGTGATAAGCACCCATTTTCATTGCTTGAACTACAGAGTCATAGGAGCCATGGCCGGTTAGCATAATGACAGGCATATCGGGGTCGATAGTCTGTGCTTTTTTTAAAATACCCATACCATCAACGATATCCATTTTTAAGTCGGTGATGACGACATCAAATTTATGTTCTTCAAGGGCTTTAAAGCCACCTGACCCTGTGCTTCTTGCGGTGACCTGATAACCTTCTTTAGTAAACAGGTGAGTCAAATTTTTTATGGCAATAGGCTCATCGTCAATGATTAATAAAGAGGGTAAATTAGTGGCTTTTATATCAAATCGACTCCTCATTCTTCTATTGACTCATTCATTTTATTTATGTTTTTATTGCGTACACAATGAATTAACGGATAAGGTAAACGCATAATAAATTCAGCCCCTTTTTCAGGGTGGCTGATCACACCGATTTCACCTGAATGCTCTCTGATAATTTCCTGGACAATATATAAACCAATACCCATACCATTTCCAGGTGCCCTGGTTGTGTAGAAAGGGTCAAAAATATGTTCGATGGTTGTCTTATCTATACCACTACCGTTATCTTTGATACTCAGAATGGTATAGGGAGTGTTAGGGTTAAGTGGGTTTTTGAGATCACCAATCACATAAGCATCATCTGGTAACGTGCATGAATGATCCCAGCAAAAATCAGCTTTTAACTCAATTTGATTGGTTTTATCTCCGGCATTAATTGAATTTTTTATGAGGTTGATCAGAACTTGTTGAAACCGCTGCCGATCCACATTAATAAATACATTATCAGGAATATCTATCAGTACAGCGGGCAATTGTTTAAGGTCATTGTGTAATAATAATAGTGTATTATCAATCAACTCAGATAATTTTACTGGCTCAATCACTAAATCCTGTTGTCTGCCAAAGTCTTTTAAGGCATGGACAATTTTATGTGCTCTCATGGTTTCATTATCAATTTGTTCCAGCCAATCAACTAATAAGTTACGATCAGCACTATCCAGCTCTTCCTTTAACAGTTGGCAAGAAGAAAGAATGTTCCCTAAAGGATTATTTAACTCATGTGCAACGCCAGATATGAGAACGCCAAGTGATGCGAGTTTTTCGGTATGCAATAACCTTTTCTTTCGTAAATCCAGTTCATAAAGCATACGATTAAATGCATCTTTGAAAGCGATAATTTCCTGTTCACTGCTATTGACTTCAAGCTGTTCAAATTGCCCTTGAGCGATGGGTTCTAAATTATTTTCAAGCTCTCTAAGTGGTTTTACAACCAGACGGCTGAGTCGGTAACCAATAAATACAGTAATTAGTGCGGTAATAAAAATGGCACTTGCAAGAGTCCATTGAGTTGCATTTAATGATTGTAGTAGTAACGGCCTCTCCTGGGAGGCAAATTTATCAGCAATCGAGGATAACTTATGTCCAAGTGGACGAATGGAACGGGCTATATCCTCTTTTTTTAAGTATTCCCATTGTTCCCAATACTTTGTAAGAAGAATTCGATAACTGGATAATGATTGCTGCAGATCGTCTAAATCAATTCTGGACTGTAGTTTAGAATAAGTGTGATGATGTTTCTTTAGATTATTGATGGCTTCCTGGTTAAAAAGAAGAATGCTTTTCAGTTCATCTTTATTATGATAGAGAAACAGGTTTTTTTCATGACGTCTCATTTCAAGTATGTCATCTTTAAAATTATTGATTGCAACCCCTTCTTTTACCTGCTGCTGCAGATAAAGAAGATTAAAAAAAGCAAATAAACACAGTAGCACAATAAATATTGCCAACAAATAGAATGCTCTTGAGGTTTTATGACGAATGCTATTCATAGGAAGTTTAGCAACTTAATACGATTGAAAAATTCAATTGTTGCATATTGAAATCGTCTTAGCAAATATCAATTATGGGCTCTATGAAACACTATTTAATTATTGAAACACCAGTGATGCAAACTGCAACACTACCTGTAAAACGTTATATTAGTAGATTAGGATGAAATTATTATTGCATGTTACAAAATGCAACAGTTGTTTTTTGTTCATAATATTATTTCTTTATAAAACAAAAGGATATAAAATTATTTGGTTGGCACGTTGTTTGCTCAGTAGAATGTAATTATGACAATTTTATTACACAGGGCACTCACAATGAATAAAATATTAGACACTATATTAAATGGTTTATCAGCACAATATGCAGGTGAATATTTATCGTCATCGCATAAAGATCAGACACTCAATAATCGTCCTCTTAAAGATAGGTTGATTGTTCAGTCACCTCAAAGCAAGGTCATTCTGCCAGATGCTTTGACCAATGATAAAAGACACATTGCTATGTTGTGTAATGATACAACGAATCGGAATGTCCTGAATTATGTTTTGGGAAATGCCAATGATTGTTCAGTCGATATTCTCTATCATGGTGCTCACAAAATCATTCCAACTGAGTCATTCTATAAGCAGGCACGATCCAGTTTTACGGATAATAATGTGGATGTCAGTATCGTTAAACTCATTAATGATTCTATTGATGATGTGAAAGAGTATTTATTAAAACACCGTACTTTACAATATCTTGTCACTGATTCACATGATCAGTTAATGAGTACTTTTTTGAGTAATAAATCAATTACCAAGCATCTACAGATCCCTATTGTTCTAATCAATTAATGTTGCTCATCTATTGATTGTTTGTTAGCTATTTATTATTTGTTTTATATGAGAAATTTAATGAAAGATAAGATTAAAGCACAAAAAAAGAAAATTATTGCGGGCATTGTATTTCTCGCCTTAGCCCTATTTATGTCAACTCTTGTGCCCAACATTCAAATGTCTTGGGTGATGGGATTATTGATCCTGACTATTTATTTATTTGCCTTTGAAGTGGTTGATGTGGATGTGACCGCCATATCAATAATGGTATTGCTTGGACTATCAACTTTGTTTGCACCTGTTATGGGGCTTGATGCGGGTTTGGTATCAACCGATAAACTGTTCAACGGTTTTTCAAGTAATGCGGTCATGTCAATTATTGCCGTGATGATTATTGGTGCAGGCTTGGATAAAACGGGGATTATGAGCAAGGTTGCTGCGTTTATTTTAAATGTGGGCGGCACTTCTGAAAAACGTATTATTCCTATTGTTTCAAGTACTGTGGGTATTATTTCCTCTTTTATTCAAAATGTGGGAGCAGCAGCGCTCTTTATTCCAGTTGTCAGTAGAATTTCTGCTCGTTCAGGTTTGCCTATGTCTCGCTTACTTATGCCGATGGGATTTTGTGCTATTTTAGGTGGTACCGTCACCATGGTGGGTTCTTCACCGCTGATCCTGTTAAACGATTTAATCTTAACGTCTAATCATGCTTTGCCTGAAACACAACAAATGCATACCTGGGGGTTATTTTCAGTCACACCTGTTGGTTTGGCTTTAGTGTTTACCGGTATTGTTTATTTTGTTCTGGCGGGTCGATTTGTGCTGCCTAAAATGAGTGATAAGGCCGAAGCGAATGCCGCAACGAATACCATGGATTATTTCCAGAATATTTATGGTATTGATTATGCCATGTATGAAATTGTTGTTCCGGCAGAAAGTCCTTTAGTGGGTTATATCTTAAATGATGTTGAAAGTGATGAGAATATTCGAATTATTGCGGCGATCAAGGGTAATACCAAGGATGTCACTATTGGTCCAAATGGTGTTGCCAGAGATTATACAATTGAAGCTAATACTGTTCTAGGTGTATTAGCGTCTGATAAACATATTCAGGACTTTTCTCATGACTATACTCTTGAGGTTAAAGACAGTCTTGAATTTTTCTCAGAGACGCTATCATCACCTCGTTCTGGTGTTGCTGAGGTTGTTATACCGCCGGGCTCTCAATTAATTGATAAATCAGCGCGTGATGTCTGGTTAAGAAAAACGTATGGTCTTGCTATGGTAGCCTTGCACCGTGAGGGTGAAACGTTGGGGACGGGTGAAGGAATTCGTGATTTACCTTTCCAGGCGGGTGATACACTGGTTGTACATACTTTGTGGACTAACCTGGATCGTATTGTAAAAGATAAAAACTTTGTTGTTGTGACTACTGAATATCCTCATGAAGAAACTCGTCCACACAAAGTAGGCTGGGCAGGCTTGTTCTTTGCTATTGCATTATCCATGGTGTTATTTACTGATCTGAAATTATCTGTTGCCTTATTAACCGGAGCTATTGGTATGGTTTTATCCGGTGTATTAAAGATTGATGAAGCCTATGAAGCAGTGTCATGGAAAACAGTCTTTCTTCTTGCCAGTTTGATTCCATTGGGTCTGGCTGTAGAAACTTCAGGCACTGCAGGATGGATTTCTGAGCAGACACTGCATGTTGTTGGTCATATGCCGGTTTGGGTTATTCAAGCTTCTATTGCTGTCTTAGCCACGTTTTTTACCCTGGTGATGTCTAATGTTGGTGTAACTGTCTTATTAGTACCACTCGCAGTTAATATTGCTTTGGGTGTTGAAGGTGCTGACCCAGCAGTATTTGCTTTAACAGTGGCGATTGCTACATCCAACTCGTTTCTTATCCCTACCCATCAGGTAAACGCATTAATTATGGGGCCTGCAGGTTATAAAGTACCTGATTTTATGAAGGCAGGCGGCATTATGACACTATTGTTTTTAGTGGTCATGATGATCATGATGATGCTTGTTTTTTAAGAAGCAGTACTCGTATCAAAAGTAAATTCTTCTGATAAATAAAATACTGTCCTGTCAGGGATAGTATTTTTTAATAACCAACTATAACTTTGTGATATTTATGACTTGTTTAAAAAAAATTAAAATTTCTTTTCTGATCACTTTATTGCTCATTCCTTTGCAACTCTTTGCTGCTGATGCTGGCGGCGGGCATGAACCCATGGATCTGACCTCCAGTCCCATTGGTTATTTTGCTCTAATATTATTTATGATTGCTTATTTTTTTGTAATGGCAGAAGAATTTACCCATTTACGTAAATCAAAACCGGTTATTTTTGCTGCGGGCGTTATCTGGGCTATGATTGGCTGGGTTTATATTGATCACGGTATGTCTGAATTAGTAGAACATGCTGTGCGTCATAATCTGTTGGAATATGCAGAACTCATGCTGTTTCTATTGGTTGCCATGACATACATCAATGGTATGGAAGAGCGACGTGTTTTTGATGCCCTGCGCTCCTGGCTGATAAGAAAAGGATTTTCTTTTCGTCAGCTCTTTTGGATGACCGGTATATTAGCCTTTTTTATCTCTCCAATCGCGGATAACTTAACCACGGCGTTATTGATGTGTGCCGTTGTATTGGCTGTTGGTGGTACAAACTCACGTTTCGTTACTTTAGCCTGTATCAATATTGTTGTTGGTGCTAATGCTGGTGGTGCATTTAGTCCCTTTGGTGATATTACTACTCTAATGGTCTGGCAAAAAGGCATGGTTGATTTCTGGGGATTTTTTGCTTTGTTTATACCATCTGTGATTAATTTTGTTGTGCCTGCGGCTATTATGCATTTTGCTATTCCTAATGAAATGCCCAATGCATCAGATGAAGTTGTTACTATGAAACGCGGAGCTAAACGTATGATTGCGCTGTTTTTATTAACGATTACAACGGCTGTGAGTTTTCACAACTTTCTTGGTTTACCGCCAGTTATTGGAATGTTAACGGGTTTAAGTTATCTTCAATTTCTTGGTTATTATCTTAAGAAAACTAAGCACAAATGTATTGATTATAAGCAGAAACGTCTTGATGAACAGTCAAATGAAACTCCTGTCGGTGAATTTGTTCCATTTGATGTTTTTGTGCCTGTTGCAAGGGCGGAGTGGGACACCTTATTTTTCTTTTATGGGGTTGTTTTATGTGTTGGTGGTCTGGGATTTCTAGGTTATTTATCCATGGCATCTGAACTTATGTATACCCAATGGGGAGCCACAACAGCTAATATTGCAGTGGGTATCTTATCGGCAATTGTTGATAACATCCCCGTTATGTTTGCTGTTTTGACTATGAATCCTGAAATGTCTCAGGGACAATGGTTGCTGGTGACAATGACTGCAGGAGTTGGTGGTTCGTTATTATCAATCGGTTCTGCAGCTGGGGTCGCTTTAATGGGACAGGCTAGAGGACAGTATACTTTTTTTGGGCATCTAAAATGGGCTCCTGCTATCGCAGTCGGTTATATTGCCAGTATTGGAACTCACATGTGGATAAATAGCGCTTTATTCTAGTGACATAATGAACAAAGAAAACTCCTTTAAGATACTGAATTTAGCTTAAGTAGATAATTTTTATGCAAATATTGACTGATACACATATAAACTTCATGTCTCAACGTAAAATTGCTATGGCAATTTCATTGATACTGATTGTTATCTCCATTGCTTCATTAGCAATTCGTGGTTTGCAATTAGGTTTGGATTTTACTGGAGGAACTTTGCTGGAAGTTGCCTATTCTGATGCAGTTGAATTGAAACCTGTTCGTGATGTTTTACATGGTAATGGGTTTGATGATGCAGTAATTCAGCATTTTGGCTCTGCCAATGAAGTGCTGATTCGTGTGGCACCCAAGGAAGGTGTTTCTAATGCCGATATATCTCTTAATCTTTTTGATTTATTACAAGCCCAAAATTCAACCGTAGTGAGTCGTCGTGTCGAATTTGTTGGTCCGCAAGTAGGTGAAGAATTGACTGAAACTGGAGGTATTGCCATGCTGGCTGCTTTGGTTTGTATTCTTATTTATGTTGCCCTTCGTTTTGAATATCGTTTTGCCCTGGGTTCAGTCGCAGCACTGGCACATGATGTGATTATTGTTTTAGGTCTGTTTTCAGTATTTGGAATAGAATTTGATCTGACTGTCTTAGCTGCGATTCTTGCCGTTATTGGTTATTCTCTCAATGATACAATTGTAGTATTTGACCGTGTACGAGAAAACTTTCGTAAGATACGAAAGGGGGATGCAACTGATGTAATTGATATTTCATTAAATCAAACTCTGTCTCGAACATTAATAACATCACTAACTACTATATTGGTATTAATTTCACTATTTGTTTTTGGTGGAGAAATGATCCATGGTTTTGCAACTGCCTTGCTTGCAGGAGTGATTGTTGGTACTTATTCTTCAGTGTATGTGGCCAGCACTGTATTGGTCTCAATGGGGATTAGTAAAGAAGACTTAGCTCCAGTAAAACGTGAGGGTGAAGAAAAAGAAGAAATATATGAAGAGGTTTAAAGCGAATTAGTTTTTATAAATGTTGGAAATATATAATGCATTTTAAATTAATTATTACTTTTTCAAATGAACATTTAACAGATAAACTTTTAGATTCCAGTCGTAAGTCGGGAGCAACAGGAGCTACTGTGATTAATAAAGCTCATGGTGAAGGTGTTGTGAAAAATAAAAAATATTTGGTTTGAAAATGGAAAATCAATTTGATGTTTTATTGTTCTTGGTAGAAGAATATTTAAGTTGTGATGTTTTGGAAGAAATTATTTCCATTGGGAAATTTGATGGTTCATAAGGGACAGGAATGGCTTTTCAAATTGATACAGAAGATGCTGTTGGTCTTTTCCAGCAAATAAAAGAACTTAATGGAATTGTAGAAGAAAAGATCTAAAAATATAGTTATAAAAACAAATGATGGCTCCAATGTAATTAAGGGGCTTTATTGAATACAAAATAGGTTTATTAATTTTAGTAATAATACTAATATGGAAACAAAAATGAACACAATATCTGATAGTATAAAACAAGATATCAAAGAAGCATTAGACCCTTTAAAAGCCAATAAAACTAAAGCAGTAGTGTGTGATTTTACTCCTCTGGATATAAAAAATGTTCGTGCAAAGTATGGTATGAGTCAAGACAAGTTTGCATCAGCATTTGGCTTTAATGTTGGTTCTCTTCGGCATTGGGAGCGAGGAGCTCGAAAGCCTAATGTTTCAGCATTGGTTTTACTTAATGTGGTTAAAAATGAACCCTTAGCAGTTATAAAAGCACTAAGGCGATTAGTTTAATCCTGAGGTGTTATCCTTAATTTGAAATAAATTATTAAACTAACAAAAAAATGAGTATAAGAAAAAAATATTCAAAGGAATTTAAACTGGAAGCAATTAGTCTGGTCGTTGAAAAAAAATACACTCGCATTGAGGCTGCAAGATATTTAGGTATCCATAATACTATGCTGGGGCGCTGGATAAAAGAATATCAATTAAATAATAATCAAGCTTTTAGAGGGAATGGCAAACTAACATCTGAACAACTTGAAATCAGACGTTCTAAATGGAAAAAATAGATTTAAATAGCCCGTTATATTGATCGACCAAAAGTAATAATATACAAGTGAGATTGATTAAATTAACTCCAGCCGAACAGAATTTTATAAAAAAACAGCTTAAAAATGAAAGAAGGCCTTTCTATTTTTTCTTTTTTGAAATTATCGCAGCAATTGGTGTCAATGGACAAAAAGGAGAAAAGACTCGGAAACCATTGGATAAAAGTTACAACTCCGGCTGGAAAACAGCTCGTAAGAGTGCTGCAAAACAATATGAGTAAGAAATGAAAGATTCAGCCCCTTGTGGACTTTCAATTTGCGTGTACATGATCTATGGCACCAGTCGATTGGGGATAACACCATTGCTGATGCCATATTAGATCGGCTGATGCACAATGCACACAGACTCAAATTAAAGGGGGAATCAATGAGAAAAACACGATCTTTATTGACTGATGGTGAACACTTAGGGTAAAAAGAGTGTAGCCAATGTGTGGGCATGATCAAGTGTTCACGATGGATCAGAATTGGTGTTCACCATCAGCAGAATACGCAGCAATAAAAAAGCCTGACTTCTTTCACCTAAGTGATTGAATGTCAAGCTTTTATCAATTTGGTAGCGGGGGCACGCAACCAACTCGATCTACTAATCACCGCTAAAGGTATATCTGCTGCCTCGGGAGTAGATCATGTCTGATAAAACTCCCAATAATCAACAAGGTAAAAAAACAACCAAATATCCTGCGCCTTTTTGTATGCGTTTTACCAGGGATGAACGTAAAACTCTGGAACTTGCTGCCGGAGACAGGCCGCTTGCTGCTTATATAAGATGGCTAATATTTAAAGAAGAAATCCCAGTAACTCGCACACGCGGCAAAAAGCCCGTAAAAGATCATAAGGAAATTGCTAGATTACTGGCTGAGTTTGGAAAATCACGGATTGCAAATAACATTAATCAGCTTGCAAAGGCTGCCAATTCTGGCTCCCTGCCCGTAAATGTCGATGTGCTGAAAGCCTTAAATGATGCAAGCCGCTCAGTTCACTGGATCAGGCAGACATTGATTAAAGCTTTAGGGCTGCAAGGCTCCAAATCTGAAAAAGTGGAAGGTCATTCCAATGATCCTGAAAGCCAGTAAACGCGGTGGAGCAAGACAACTGGCGCGCCACCTTATGAATGGCGAGAAAAATGAGCATGTCACCATCCATGAGGTATCTGGCTTTGCATCTGATAATGTAACTAATGCACTGGATGAAATTCACGCGATCAGCAAAGGAACACGCTGCTCGCGTTTTATGTTCTCTCTTTCCTTAAGCCCACCTCAAAATGAGAGCGTGCCAGTGCATGTTTTTGAAGATGCACTGGATCGCATTGAGAAAAAGCTGGGGCTTGTTGATCAGCCCCGCGTCATTGTCTTCCATGAAAAACAGGGGCGCAGACATGCTCACTGCATCTGGTCACGTATAAAAACCGAAGAAATAAAGGCAATTGACCAGCCATATTTTAAAAACAAACTACAAGTTATTGCCAAACAACTATATCTGGAGCATGGCTGGGAACTGCCAAAAGGCTTTATAGACCCAAAACTTAAAAATCCTCTGAACTATACAAGAGCAGAATGGCAACAGGCTGCGCGCACCAATCAAAATCCTAAAGTCATCAAAGCCGCCTTACAGGAATGCTGGACAATCAGTGATAATAAGAAATCTTTTTCAAGTGCGCTTAATGAATGTGGTTATTATCTGGCCAAAGGAGACAGGCGCGGCTTTGTGGTTGTTGATATCCATGGAGAAGTATATTCCCTCACCCGCCAAACTGGCGCAAAAAAGAAAGAAATTGAAAACCGCATTGGCAAAGCTGATAAATTGCCATCAGTTACACAAGTCAAAGCTGATATTTCTGGGAAGGTATCGGAGATTTTCAAAAACTTCCTCAATGAGCAAAGCAAAGATCATCAAAAAGCTTTAAAACCACTGCTCAAAACCAAGCCTAAGCTCCCATATTTCTACAGACTTGCCATCTGCTGTATTGAGACTTTCTGTGGTTTTATGAAACCATCCTATATGAGGCATTGTATTCAACATCATGTGGCCTTAAAAAATTATTATTTAATGTCCGCTTTGGCACCAGAATGATGGAATGTATTCGGACAGTTATCAAAAATTAAACTTTATCCACTATAAGTTTAATGTAAAAAGAAATCTATTCCTATCGGCAATAATATTAATTCAAAGCTAAAAAGACACCGCATCCAAGGACGTTCCTTAGTCGTTTTCACTGGCGAAACAGTGGTGGAATTGAACATCGAAATGTTCACGGCATCCAATCGGCGCACGGTTGGTCTCAATGAAATTGTCGAGGGTATCCAAAGGGGCTATGAAATGCCCTTATGGTCAATGGGTTTCCAAAGGGAGATATGAAATTCTCCCTTGGCCATGGGGGTTTTGGGGGTAGCTTAGAGGCTCCCCCAAATGGTGATTGAACGACCACACGTTCACTGGTGCAGCAATGGCTCGATGCCATGAATGCGCCACAAAAGCTCTCGCCTGAGAATGATTGCGAAGCAAGTATTAGAAGCTTAGAGCGCCTCCTGAGGATAGAACGGACGGGGAAACGTCCTTCTCAAGATAGCGGTTGGATTAGGGATTTGGTACAAATTTGTAATACAACCGACATCTTGCGGTCATCCTTAATCACCACCAATAGCGGGACTATATTATATTGCTACCGTTCACTATCCTATTCACAGTATATGGCTGGACAACGGATGACAGGCTTTTGTTCTCTGCATACGACTGCCTACTACAAGCCAAACTAGAAAGCACAATAAGCGAATTATTACACAACATAATAAGCGAATATTCGCCCAGTAGATAGATTAACCTTCATGTTAATACAGCCAGATATTACAGAGGATTTTATCATACAGGCTATTTTTCATGAAAACAAAAATAGCAACATATATATTGCTTTATGTTTAAAACTCTAATTACATACTAAAAAGCTATTTATTTATTGTTTTTTTAGAAAAAAGAAACTAATGTATTTCTTATAGTGTAAAAGCAATATATGAGTTTCCTATGATGAGATCATTACTTGAACAACTAAAAAAACGCAGATTAGCCCTCGGCCTAAAGCAAAAAGACATGATGCTTCGTATCGGCGTATCACGCCAGCAGTATCAGCATTTGGAGTCCAAGGGCAACCCCAGACTAAACACGCTTGAACTTATTGCCAAAGGGTTAAAAAGTGAGTTAATGCTGATCCCCACTGAAAAGTTAAGCCTTGTAAAAGAAATTCTAGAAAATGATAAATTACCGCCTTCAACGTTAAAATACAAAGACACCAAACAAAGTGAGGAAGACACGCTCGCAGATGATCCATGGAAAGACATGCTGGAGGGCGATGAATGAGCGCTCCAGAAAACATAGATGAAATTAGCGTTTTAAAGCTAACTCTGCATAACCGACTGGTAGGGTATTTGGCTGGCTTTCAAAACGGTCGTAATGTTTTGAGCTTTGCAGATGAATTCAAACACGCCCCTTCACGCCCAACATTCAGCCTGATTACACACCCAAGCTTCCCAAATTCAAAAAAGCTCATGTCAAAGCCATGGGCAAAAAGTATGAGGCTACACCCTGTTTTATCCAACCTGCTGCCAGAAGGTGCGTTACGGGAATTGATCTCCCAAGGTTTAAAAACCCATATCGACAATGAGTTTCAGATTTTTTCTTATCTCGGCCAAGACCTGCCGGGTGCATTGGTTGCCACACCAATGGAACCCGAAGATGTACCAGAAAGTGTGCTAACCACACACGGCCAAGCCAAAGCCATAAAGTTCGAAGATAACGATAGAGAAAACAAATTCTCCTTAGCTGGCATTCAAATGAAGTTTTCCATGAAAGAAAAAGGTGGTCGCTACAACCTGACTAAAAATGGCGAGCTAGGTGACTGGATTATCAAGACTCCATCAACCAAACATAAGCATGTACCTTTAAACGAATACACAGCTATGCACCTTGCAGCTTTGGCAGGTGTGGATATCCCTGATATCAAACTCATTGAGATTAACAAACTAGACAACCTGCCACAAATTAATCTTCCGGATGAAAAGCTGGCTTTTGCCATAAAACGGTTTGATCGTGAGGGCAATACAAGAATTCACATGGAAGACTTTGCTCAAGTCTTGGTGAAGTACCCACACGAAAAATATAAATCTGCCAATTATGAACAAGTTGGGAAAGTAATTTACGATTTTTCTGGTGATGGCTTAGCTGATGCTCAGCAATTTGCCAGACGATTGCTGGTAAATATTTTACTTGCTAATGGTGATGCCCATCTAAAAAATTGGAGCCTACTTTATCAAGATCAGGTTACACCAAGACTATCTCCGGCCTATGATATCGTCACCACCAGCGTTTACATTGATGATGAAAAGGAATATGCCTTAAATCTTGGTAAAATGAAAAAGTGGTATTCAGTGACAGAAGCTAATTTTCAGTATTGGGCTGATAAGTCTGGCATTCCATGGCGCGCAATCAGACCACATATTGACGACACAATGGATAAAGTTCGCACCCTATGGCCTGAAGCTTTAAAAGATTTGCCTATGGATAATGAGCATAAGGGAAAACTGAAAGATCACTGGCTTAAGCTTCAATCCGCCTTCAAGATAAAAACTTAAGCCAACGTAAACCAGAATATTAATCCGTTTACTGATTTTCTGGCGGGGGTGATTGATACCTAATATTATCTCAGCCTATCTACCAACAACTAGCCATTAGTTATCATTCATAGGTAGGATCTTAAGAACTTGAATTGAAGCTTTATAAATGATCAAATAGTTGTTCTCACACTTCTATTCATCATCAATAAAGCTTCAAATGAACATTACCACAATCACAAAAAAACTGAAACAAGTCTTAAGCGAAAAGAAATTAAACCGCCTGGGAAAAGAAACCGGATTTACCCAGAGAAAACGAAATATTACTGCATTTCAACTGGTTATGAGGCCGTTACTTTTTATACGGATTATCCGGTTATTTATTACATTAATTTGCCTTATTTGTTGATATAGTCTATATTTTTAATAAATCAGCACATTAAGGGTACCCCAATTGAACCCACTTCCAAACCATAAAAACCGACAATATCAGTCAAAAAATGACGAAAACTCGACAAAAACAGATGCCGAGATAATGACCTTCGGTCCAAATAAAGAGTGGAGAAAGGCATGGAAAGATATCTGGCTATGGAGTAGAAGAAATCGTACGGAGAATACACTCAACCTATTGATAGATACATTTAATCTTCAAAGTCCTGAAATTCCAGAAGTTCCCTTCAGAAACATTATCGATATTTTATCTCATGACTATTCCTTGGAATTACTGGGATCCTGGGCGAGTACTGATCCTAACTGTGCTGAACTATTTCACCTGGTGACAGCAGCCACAATTGAATTAAAACTCAATCAGATAGTGTTTGGAGAGAAGGCACAAACACAAACTCGGAAGATTCTTCCTGTCAAAGATTTTTATCTACTGCGCCTATTTCAAAGGGAGTTACCATTGCACAAATCATCTGCTGAGATCCACTGGATGCTCACCATGCTGATTTGGCTTTTAATTCATGCCATGTACCGAGCACAACAAGGGATCTATTTCAGCAGCAATATTCAAAATGGCACGAGCTACCTTCGACATCTGATCAAAGAAATCTCTGCAGATTGGTCCAGTTTCATGCGGCTGACACCAACGTCTGAATCCTCATCCAGCTTCATCAGTCTCAATACTTACCTGATTCAGCGGATCCCAGCTCTAAGGGATATTTATCGTAAAAAAGACATGTCATTTCAGGGGTTTCTCGGTGTTGTGAAGCGCATAGCAACGAACGAGAAGGAAGAACCCACAAACTACGGTTATGCCACACTGACACCTCTTTATAGAGAGACTCATGTCAATAAAACACTGGTGCTCGATGAACAGGATAAAGAATGGCTTTCCTGTCTACCTGAGTTTCCTGAAGATGATAATCTTCAGGAAAATGGGGCTGAGAGTGGTATCGGGTATGTTGATGTCCAAGTTGATACCAGTGAAAGTTATATCCATCAGAAGCTATCGGCCAAATCTCGACTCATTGCCTATTCTGAGCACCTCAGTCATCTCCACTGGGGCTGGGAGCGACCTACTCAATCAGAGCTCATTGACTTAAATCAATGGATTAAAGATAACTGGCAATCTGAAAATAAAGAGTTAACACTGCTTACCGCACTCGTATGGATTGCGATACACACAGGTCGAACACTGACTCGTGTACTTGACTTCCCCATTAAGGAAGAGCCCGAAATGGAATGGACACTACTTCCTAAGGGAACAGCCTTAAGGCGAACGCCCCCGGTTCGTTCCAATTCATGGTTACCTAAAACCCCAATAGAACATCACTGGATTGAACCAATAGCAAAATTTAATGAACTGACTCTTCCCCCTGAAATCCAAAAGATTCTAAGTTCACTCAGTCATTCTGTAACAGAGAATAATTTCTATCTAGCAAACTACTGGAAAGGGGGGAGCAAACAAGCCATTGAAGTCTATTTCAATACAATGATGACGGGGTCCTTAAATCGACTGAAATCGGGCATGCTTGCTAATGTCCTGCCTCAAAATACTTTTGAACAGACTAATAATAGTCACTTGGCCCTGATGGTGGGTGGCCACCCTCAACTCGCATTAACAGGCGCTTTTGCCTATGGCTCCTGGAACTGTCTTAAGGTTCATAAGGCAACAAATGAAATCCATCGCTGCCTTGATAAAACCTTTACTCCTGTCACATCAAATGTCATTGCCTTTGGCAGCCGAGTTAATCCTAAAGAGACTTTAATCAAACAAGCTATTGAAGAGGCCACACAAAAGCTTATTAAAATTGATAAACAGAACAATCCAATTGAGTTTCACAATACCTATGTTAGTTATTTGATGGTCTCACTCTGGGCTGCAACAGGGACTCGTCCTGTCATCGATAGTTTTGAATCCATAGAACACTTTAATTTTGAATCGGGATTTGTCTTTGTTAACGATAAGGCGTGTGATGAGAAGCGAATGGGGCGCTTGGTGCCACTCCCCACCTCTATTTGTCATCACCTTCAAGGAAACTATGCCAAACATTTGAAGCTATTAGCCAATAGTCTTAAAAACCAAAATACAATACTATCTCACGAGATACAACTGATCCTGGATGGAAAGTATTCTTATCGTCTCCCTTATCTATTCCATATCAAACCAGAAACACTGGATTGGGATTCGATAACGCCATCAGGGATTGATCGTCAAGAGTTATTCAATTGGCAATTACGCCATAATTTGTTCAGACAACGCTTTGCAAAATGTTTACCCGATATGGGTGTTGATCAGGAGATAGTCGATGCGTGGTTGGGACACAAGGATGCTGGGATCGATACTTATGGCGATTTTTCGATCCGATGTTGGTTAGATGACCTAACGAGTCAGAAAAATAAAATTGATAAAGCCTTTGATAAACTGGGGTTTACTGATATTACCACATGGGGAACATCGCCTTGCATTACCCCCATTGATAACCCCTCTTTCACCGAGAGAAGCTTTGGTATAGAACAACGCACCATCAACCGAAAAGCACAACACAAGAAAATAGTTCAGGAGACAAAACTTCAAATTGAAGGTTATTTGGGTGAAAGAAAACTGCATGACTTAAACAATGATGAACTCCAGGTTCTGGAAAAGAGATCAGCGACACTTCCCAATGGAAAGCGTCATCCTTTTGCTCTTTTAACACTTGGTGTCTTGAGTGATTTAGTGGATGAAGTCTGGAAGAATCAATCTGAGCGCATTCAACTCTCAAAGCGATTAGTCCATCTTCAGGATAATCTCACTAACGTTAAAGCATCCACTCCTCTTTATTTATTACTGTGCAATCAACTTAGGAACCTATTCAAAAGCGAGTATATAAACGTTACCCCCAGCAGAACCAGTATTGCTGAATCCAGACTGCTTGTTGTTTTTGCACTGCTATTCGAGAACCATATCAGCTATAAAACAATGCTAACCGACATCTATAATCAAAAAAACTTCAGATTAGTGAAATACAGAAAAAAGTTCTATCTGGAATATAGTGAGATTCTTGATGAAGATAATATTCTCAGCCCATTTCAGAGGCACTTCATTAGCCCAAAGACTGCCCACCTTATGAATAACCTGCTTAAGTCGAAGCAGAATAAAACCAAATTACCCAATCTATGTGATCGTATTGCAGTCATCGTTAACAAATATAATCTCAACTTGAATATCAAAGAACCAAAAAAAATTATTAAAAACCTGTCTCAAATCATTGCTCAATCCAACAGGGTTGAACTTCCTGGTACGGTCGCAGCATATCTTGCTGGTCGTGTCAGGTCGTGTTCACTGAATTGGTATGACTGGATACGTCTCTCACAAAATAAAATTTTACATCTACCTCAGGATGAAGCGAACGATACAAAAGAGGATGCAATGGATGCTCTGCTAAAACGTGAAACGGATAAATACAATTCATCCGTAACTCGGAACACAAATAGTGAGCAACTGCAGCTTCAGGCTAAATATTTCTTTAATGAAATACGTGGTGTACTCAAAGACTATACTCCTTCAACCAGAGCTGAAACCACAAAGCAACTGAAGAAACTCATCGCTCACCATAAAAATAGAGTGAGCTCTGCAATCGTACTCGTTGTCAGATGGATCCAAGAGATTGTTAAGAGAGGGAAATTTCAGCGGGGTAAAGCCTACGCCGAGAAGAGTCCAACAAGATATTTCTCGGCAATTGCCCCAACATTTGAACAGATAGCCTATAACAAGGATCTTCGTTATATGGATAGCGAGTCGGTCACTGAACTCTACAGTGATTTTCTCAAAGCCACAGAAGAGCTAGAAGGTAGTTATCATGCCGACCAATTACTTTCATTCCATCAATATGGCAAAACAGAAGGTGTCGAAGAGCCAGAGTGGGATGAATTGGAATTACCTAATAAGGGCCGAATGGTTTCTCCCGGTATTGTCACTGAAACAGACTACTTGAAATCGCTTGATATAATACTAAGTCAACAAAACTTTTCCGATATACAGATGCGTCATATCGCATTTCTACTATTTCTATGTTTTAGATTTGGTTTGCGAAGCCTGGAAGCAATTGGCCTGACCAGAAATGACTGGGTAGAGAGAAATGGCTATATCTATTTGCTGATTCGAAGTAATCATCTGAGGGTTCTTAAGACTGAAGGGTCAAGACGGATTGTACCAATGTTATTCAATCTGACGAATACTGAACAGCGATTGATCACGGAAATATTCAGCCAATATCAGTCTGATTTTCACAATGAATGCAATCATAGCCTTTTTGCCCTGCCGGGTATGTCCATTAACAAAGATATGGAATTTATTCGCCACACTCTCATCATGATCCTAAGAAAAGTAACCGGCAATCCAAAGATTGTCAACCATCACTTGCGCCACACTTTCAGTAATGTCACAGGCACTGCACTTTATCACCTAAATTTAAAACACTGGAGCCGCCTGACAAAAGCTAACTATAGTGGACCCCGAAAACTGGACAATAGGTTAAGATATAAGAGCTAACCTAATGGGGAACCTAAAAATGAGTAGAAAGAGAAAATC
>JAHXHI010000225.1 GCA_025656775.1 gamma proteobacterium symbiont of Bathyaustriella thionipta | reverse complement strand
ACTTCAAATCAGCTTGTTACAAACAAATTGTTAAAGAACGTTGAGCAAAATAGTTCACTCAAGGGTGAGCTGTCGCTCTAAACTTTAGATATAATAGGTAATTATGATTAATTATATTGTTTTTTTCACTATTGTGGGGCTAATCTGGTATTGGTGGAATTCTATTAGTGCCTATGAAGTGGCTTATAAAGAAGCCAAAGCAGCTTGTCGACGTCTGGAGCTGCAATTTTTAGATGATACGCTTGATGTGATCAAGTTTCGTTTGTGCCGACATTCAAGAGGGCATATGCAAATCTGCCGTATTTATGAGTTTGAATTCAGTAGTGATGGTGACAGCCGCTATAAAGGCTATGTCAGGCTGAGCGGTTTAAAATATGAAAGCATTGATATGGATGCTTATAAAATTGTATCAGAATAAATGCCTGATTCTATCTAACTGATGTTTCGGACAGACTCTTAGGGATACAGCTGTAAGGGGGGTTCTTGTAATGCTGCCAGCTGTTCCTTTAATTGCAGGATATGTTCTCCCCAGAATTGCTCACTATTAAACCAGGGAAAAGCTCTTGGAAAAGCGGGATCTTGCCAGCGTTTTGCCAGCCAGCCGGCATAGTGTATGATTCTCATGCTTCTTAATGATTCGATGAGATTCAGTTCTGTGAGATTAAAATCACAAAATTCTTCATAGCCTTCTAATATTTCCCGTAACTGCATTTCCTGTTCATTGCGTTCACCAGAAAGCAGCATCCAGAGATCCTGAACGGCAGGGCCGTTACGACTGTCATCAAAATCGACAAAATGGGGGCCATTATCAGTCCATAATATATTACCCGGATGACAATCTCCGTGCAGACGGATTAACTCAGGTGGAAATTGCTGATAGTTAGTTTTCACATGTTGCAAAATATCCTTCACAATTGCTTCATAAGATTCTCTGAAAAGTGAAGGCATGAAATCATGCTCTAAAATATAGCGAGAGGGTCTGCTGATAAAGGATTCAATTGATAGTGTTGGACGATGTTGAAACTGTCCGGTTTTACCTATGGCATGAATTCGTCCCATTAATTTTCCCAGCCAATATAACTGATCCATATCCGTCAGTTCAGGGGCTCGTCCACCACGGCGTTTGTAGAGGGCGAAGCGATAGCCTTTATAAGTAAACAAGCTTGCTTTTTCTGGGGAGGAGGATTCATTCTTTATCGATAGATAAAGAGGTGGTATTGCCGGAATGTCCCGCTCAAACAAGTCATTAGAAAACGTATGTTCTTCTAGAATTTGTTTATCAGACCAGCGACCAGGACGATAAAATTTAGCGATGATGGGCTGTTCATCTTCAATGCCTACCTGATACACTCGGTTTTCATAGCTATTTAAAGCCAGTACTCTGGCATCAGATAAATAACCTTTGCTTTCTACGGCATTAATTACAGTATCAGGATCCAGCCTGGAGTAGTCCTCAATCGTTTTAATTACATTTGTCATTCTAAAGTCGTTTACCTTTATTCAGGATTATTGCTGAATCTATTAAAAGCTTTGCCTAAAAAAAGCGCCAATCGATTGTGTCAGTTGTTCGGAGCGTTCAGGTGAGCGAAACTTTTCCAGAATGTGAGGGCGTATACCAGGAATAAACATGAGATCAGACAATACGGCATTAAATGCGCCCTGTCGCTGAACTTGTTCCTGCTCAACGGTATAACTCTGGCCCTGATTTATGAAAGTCGTATTTGCCAGAGCTTCTAAAAAAAGTGATAAAATTTCAGGGTGTATTATTCGCTGCCAGCATCGGCCGGCAATGGTGGCCAGCACTTCAATATCTGTACCTGCGATTGATTTTAATACCGTTGTTAATAATTGAATCTGTAATTTTTGATCCCTGGATTGGGCACTTGCTTTGATTGAAGTGATACAGACTGTGATGATTTCTAACGGCTCACTGCTGGTCAGCGCTGAATGGCGATTTTCTTGTTTTGACCTTTGTTCAAGTGTTTGACTGAGTTTTTCGTAAATGGCCTGAGTGAGTGCTTTAGAAATCGCCTGATTTTCAAGGCAGGCGCCTAAAACTTGAAACGGTGATAACGGGAGGTGTCTGATATTGTTGATGATGAGCTGTTCATTTGTGCCATTATTGTAGGATTCATCAAGACGTGCAGCAAAATCAGCGATGCCCTGAAGGCCCAGCTGGTTCCATTGTACAAAACCATTCTGACCTGACATATATTCCTGAGTGTTCGGGTAATATTGGGAGGCAGGCAAAGAAAGTTGCTGGTGGACTATGGCATGAAAATTTGCCATTTGTGCTTCTTTGGGTTGGAAACCATAAGGGTTATCCTTCATGGCGCTTTCCAGAGACTGGAGTTTATCTGCTGTGGTTTGATGTTTGTTTTGTTGAGCGTCATCCAGATAATGCTCTAAAGCATCAAATAAACGACGTAAAAAATCATCTCTGGCTGCTAGATTTAGTTTGGCCTGTTCATCAAGAGTCAGTTTTAAAAACCAGACATAATGATCACTTTTTGACTTGTCTGTTTGAGCATTTTCTTGCCAGAAAACAATGGCTAACCAGGATTGCTGAAGAAAAGGGCTTTGCCAGGCGGTGTTATTTAGTTCAAAATCAATCAGTGTTTGTTTGTCAACCAGCTGGATAATACGACCCATATTGTAGCATTGAAAATGACAACCAATTTCAGAAAAAAATTGATTGATACTACTCATTATTTTCATACAAAATTCTCATAAAAAGTTCTTATAACCCACTTCGCTTATAAAGTGCGGCTGATATTATCTTAAATAAACGCTTTTAGCTAAATAAGAGTTGTCCGGATACATAACTCAATTGTGCATCGCCAGAAAGGAATTTAAGCAGATGTTTTCCAATTAACTCATTTCGCCAGCCGGATAAAACAGTCAGGTCCCGTTGCCCTTTAATCAGTGCATCGAGTTCTTTTCGAGAACATAAGCATTGAGGACTGATGTGATTGTTATTTGCAGAAAGATGAACAATTGCCATCAGACAATCCGCTAAAGCTTCTTCATTCTGTGATAATTTTTGAAAAACCGGTAATTTTGGACAGTCTTTATCAGGCGTATCAAGGCCTTGTTGAATAAGTGCCAGCATGGCAGGCCCATTATGTTGAAGAAATCTGTAACTCAAGCCCTGATGATTTTGAAGTTCATTCAGATCAGCGGGCGGGTTTGTTGATAAACCAATTAAAACATCATCGGCAATCACTCTGCGCCTTGGTTTGTTTTGTTTAAGGGCAAGTTGTTCACGAAAAGCGGCTAAATTTTTCACAATCGCTAACTTTTGCTTTTTAAGTTTGTTAATTCCTTTCGTTTTTCTCCAGATAGTCTCTGGTGAAGGTGCATAAGTGGTGGTACTGGATAAAAATTGAAAGTCTTTTTCCAGCCAGTCTGAGCGTCCTAATTCTTGTAGTTTGTTCTTTTGTATGGGATACAGCTGTGCCAGATAACGTACATCATCTGCCGCATAATCAATTTGTTTCTGACTTAGGGGGCGCTTAAGCCAGTCTGTGCGTGTTTGTGACTTGTCTAAATTAACATTTAATAATTGTTTGACCAGTGAGGCATAGCCAATTTGTTCACCATAGCCCAATAATGCGGCACTTATCTGAGTGTCAAAAAGTGACTCAGGCACAGATTGTTTTAAATAATAAAAAATTTCCATATCCTGACGTGCTGAATGCAGGACTTTTGTGATGTTTTTGTTGTATAAAACAGTCATCAAGGGCGTTAAATCCTTAATGGCCAGGGGATCGATAATTGCAATCCGCTGGCCATCACAAATTTGTAATAACGCTAAAATTGGATAATAGGTCGTTTGTCTGACAAACTCAGTATCTAATGCCAGAAAATCGCTTTGCGCAAATTGTTGGCAGATGTTTGTTAGCTTTTGGTTAGTATCAATAAAATGAACTTGCATTGAGTGCCCTGAAAATCGCTTATACTATGATCATATTTTTGTTAATAGCGCATTTTAACTTAATTCAGACTTCTAAGTAATATAAAATTATTAACGAACTAGTCAGTCTCTATTTCTTATTTATCACAAGCTTTTTATCAAACAATACTCCAGCTCCTGACCATTGATGTTAAAAATGATGAGTTAATCCTCATGAAAAACAATGAGTGCTTTATAACACCTTGAAAGATAATTGATTTATGTCTAGATTTAATGTGTCAGCATAAAAATTAATTTTTTGGTATAAAACGATGAATGCATATAAACAAATATTAATAGCGGTGGATCTGAGTGATGATTCTCAAAAAGTGTGTCAGAAGGCATTAGAAGTAACCCAGGGAGAGAATATTCATATTTTTTTGCTCCATGTTGTTGAGTTTATTTATCAGATGGGAACGTCTTATGATCCAATGTTTTATCCATCACTGGATGACTTATCTGAAAATGAAGAACAGTTGATAAAACTGAGCAAAGAAAAAATGGCTCAATTAATCAATGAAATGAATATACCGACGAGTATTACTCTTGAAAGTAGCGTGCTTTCAGGTATTCCTAAAACTGAAATATTGAACCTTGCTGAAGAAAAAAAGGTTGATCTTATTGTTTGTGGTTCACATGGACGCAGTGGTTTTGAATTATTATTAGGTTCCACCGCTAATGCCATTTTACATCATGCCCCCTGTGATGTACTGGCTGTCAGGACTAAAAAAAGCAAAGAATAAGTAACTGATTATATTCTAAAATAGATTGATTTTATGTTAAAAATAGCATAGAATATCGCATCTAATTTTTCCGAGAATATCTAATTCTTGCTTAAACCAATGTAGACCTTAGATACGTTCTTTTGTACTTTAACGATCAGTATAACCCAGAAGTATCTGATTGCTGTGAATACAGAACTTTCGTATTTTCCCGAGATCTAGTCATGCTAGAGTACAGGTCTGATGAAATTTTAGCTTACAAAAAGATATTCATCCTCCAAAATTTAATACAGGATTAAAGTAGAGTAAGTATTATATTTAAACTCTGCCTAATTCTTCGGGTAAGTAAAAACAATGAATTCAATCAGACGATTTTTACCTTTTTTAAGGTGGTTTCCTATGGATGGGAATACTGTCAAAGCTGATGTTATTGCGGGTATCACCGTGGCATTAGTATTGATTCCACAATCCATGGCGTATGCATCACTGGCAGGTTTACCTGCTTATTTTGGTTTATATGCTGCTTTCTTGCCGGTTATGGTTGCGGCATTATGGGGTTCATCCAGTCAATTAGGAACAGGACCTGTTGCCGTTGTTTCATTGTTGACCGCTTCTGCCGTTACTCCTCTTGCTCCGGTTGGTTCGCCTGAATTTGTTTCGCTGGCCATTATGCTGGCCTTTATGGTGGGTGTCTTCCAGTTTATGCTGGGGGTATTCAAGCTGGGAGTCATTGTTAATTTCCTGTCCCATCCTGTCATTGTTGGCTTTACCAATGCGGCGGCTATGGTTATTGCACTTTCTCAGCTGAATAAAATTTTTGGCGTAGAAAAACAACGCAGTGAATTTTTTCTGGGTGATATCTGGGGCGTGATGCAAAATCTGGGTGATACTCATATAGCGACGCTGATTTTTGGTCTTGTCTCTGTCATTGGTATTATGTATGCCAAAAAGAAATGTCCGAAATTACCTGGTGTTCTAATTGCTGTTGCAGGCACAACGATTGTCAGCTGGGCGATTGATTTTGAAAGCATGGGTGGTGCTGTTGTGGGTACGATACCAGAAGGATTACCTTCACTGGCCATGCCGGCCTTTAATATGGATGTTTTCGGCACGCTGGTCAGCAGTGCTATTGTGATTTCTCTGATTGGTTTTATGGAAGCAATTTCCATTGCTAAGGCAATGGCGGCTAAAACCAAAGAGCGTATCGACCCAAGTCAGGAACTAATGGGACAGGGTCTGGGTAATATGCTGGGAGCGATGAGCTCGGCTTATCCAACCAGCGGTTCTTTTTCACGTTCAGCCGTTAATATAAATGCGGGTGCCCTGACGGGAATGTCATCCGTTTATACCGGAATTATTGTCTTAATTACTTTATTGTTTTTAACACCATTACTGTATCATTTACCTAAAGCAGTATTGGCTGCCGTGATTATGACTGCTGTATTTGGCCTGATTAACTTCAAGGCTGTTAAACATGCATGGCATGCTTCTCGTCATGATGGTATTGCTTCTATTGTTACCTTTATCGCAACACTTGGCTTTGCTCCGCATCTGGATAAGGGAATTGAAATTGGAGCCGGTTTGGCCATTCTTCTTTATTTGTACCGTACAATGAGTCCACGTGTCGCCATTCTTGGTCGTTATAAAGACGGCACCCTGCGTGATGTAAAAGTGAATGATTTAGATACCAGCGACCAGATTATTGCTATCCGCTTTGATGGCTCTCTTTATTTTGCTAATATCTCTTATTTTGAAGATGCGATTCTTGAAGCGGTAAGTGATAAGCCTGATGCAGAGTTTATTCTGGTTGTCGGTGATGCAATTAATCAATTAGATGCATCGGGTGAAGAAGTACTACAACATCTTAATGAGCGCTTGAAAGAAAATAATATCCAGATTGTTTTTAGTGGTTTAAAACGTCAGGTTTTAATGGTTATGCGTAAAACCGGTTTATTTGATGAAATTGGTCATGAAAATATCTTTGCTAATGAAGATATGGCACTGGAAGCGATTTATAAGAGACTGGGTGATACCTCAGAATTTGATTCAGCCAATTGTCCTTTGACATACCCAAGAGCTGTTCAAGAGTCAACCTAGAGTTAACCAGTATACGCTGCATTCAGTGTTAACTACGGGCATGTTGTCAATGCCTGTACTGTTTTCACTGCCTGGATGTCGTCATAGTCTGTCAATAAAAAAGCCCGTCATCTGGTAATAGATGACGGGCTTTTTTTAACTACGTTTAATCTTGATTAAACGTACAGCCTGGATTTATTTTCTTGAACCTGGACCATTGACTTCAATACCATTGCTCATATAAGAGTGAAAATACTCAAGTGCTTTATACTCATCACTCTGAGCTGGGAATGGCAATGCTCGAACCTGCTTGTTACAGCCGCCGTAACGACGGTGCATGGTACCCAGACTACCCCATTTAGCACGGTAAACCGGGAAGTGGGATACATGGCCAAGAGCAGGACTCAGGATGTCTGCACGGATATAGTTACCGGCGTTATCCTCGTGGCAGTTTGCACAAGACATATTAAGTTGGCCACGTTTGGCATAGAAATGCTTACGACCACGCTCATACCAATTGATTTCATCAGTAGTCGTTGGTGTTTTAATCAGCATTGCTTTGCCACGTGAGGTGTAAGCCATATAGGCAGAAATTGCAGCGATATCGCCTTTTTTCCAGCCAAGCGCTTTCTCACCATTTTTGGTGCGACACTCATTGATGACTTGCTCAAGGGTTTTAACTTGCTTGTGTTCTTTGCTGTAGAACGGAAAGTTCTGACGAATTCCTATGCCGCCATTTTTAAAACAAGATGCATAGGTTTTGCCGTTAGCAAAAGGGGTGTTGAATAGTTCTTCACCTTTTTCAAGATCAATTTCATAGGGAGGAAATTCTTCAATGGCTTCCCAGGTTTGTCTTGATGCCTGGTCAATGCCGTAGACGCCATTACCGTATTCATTAAGGGGAACACCGGGAAATTTTTTATAAAAATATTCACGAAAATTCTGCAGATCATCTTCTGGTGTGGTTGCCATAACATGAGTAAACATGCCCCCAAGAACACTGGCTGCAGTTACAGCTAATAGAGATTTTTTAATTTTTGATGGTTTCATTTTGGATATTATCCTTGCTATTTTACATTTTAATCAGAGTTTAAAGCTGATAAATAAACTCTGTTACCAAATCAATTTCTTTGTCACTAATGATCTTGTGACGCCCAAAAGGAGGCATAATTGAATTTGGATTAGCAACCGTTGAGTCAAAAATTTGTAATCTTAATTTCGCCTTGTCGGGGAAACGTTGTTGCATTGCGACCAATGGCGGCGCTATATTTCCAGGCAGCTTGCCCCCTTTGATGCTATGGCAGGCAAGACAATTGCCTTTTTTCCTGCTGAAGGCGATTTCCTGGCCTTTTTCGATATCAGATTTGCTTGTTCCGGCAGCACTTACCGCGGTAGAGGCTAAGCCTAAACCTGTAATAGCAACAGCAATAATTGATGTTGTAGATACGATTCTTGTAAAACGTCGCATCGACTCCTCCTAGTTTAAAATTTATCCCACCCCCATGAAGTGACTTATTATATCTTTATAACAGACTTTCTAATCGTTTGAGCAATGTATGGTGTATTGCATTAAACCTTAAAAAGTACAATTATAAGTTCTTATTTTAAGTCTTGTTCACAGCGAACAGATGTAAAAATAGCAGTATTGATCGATTAATACAATAGCCGAGTGTTAAAAAAAGGAAAAAACCCGCTACTTATAATAAAATTAGTAAGTTAGAGAAGTCTAAAGTAGCTATTTGGTTTGCTGTTAAATTGTTTTTTGAGTATTAAAAGTAGTTAAAATACAGGTCTTTAGTAAAAGTCTCATGAATAAGCTTGGCTTTAAGGAAATTATTCATCTAATGTATAAAGCTGCTTTTCTTCAAGATGGGCCTGTTTTTGCGAATCAAGTTTTGACAGGGTATAAAAGTCATTTTTAGGTGTGATTTTTTTAGCAATTTTTAGTTGTTCAATTGCTGCTGATAACATGCCTTTTAAATAATAGTAGTTTGACTCAGCAATATGTGCTTTTACCAGCTCTTTATTCTTCCCTAAGGCGATTGAAAGTAGTTTATAAATTGATGGATGCTTAAAATTATCTTTATTGTAATTTTCTAGTAAGTGAATACTTTTTTTGATTTGCCCTGTTTGCATCAGTGCATTAGCATAGTCAGCAGTCAGCACCAGGTTATAACTTTTATTTTTGAAGGTATCAGCCAGCAGTTTGAGTCCAGTTTGAATGGCTGATTTTTTGCCGCTGGCAATATAGGCGTTGGCCAGAGCAATAACATAAGAAATGTTTTCTGGTGATGAATTATGTAACTCTTTGAACAGTTCAATCGACTGGTTATAAGCACGTTTTTTGGATAGTGCGAGTCCATAGCCGAAATAATACTCAGGATGAATAGTTTGATCGTTTTTTTCTACTTTTTCTTGATAGTAGTGAACAACCTGTTCCGTATTTGCTGCGGTTAAAACGGTTAATTTTGCTTTCATCAAACGATAAGTAAGAGGGCTTTTAAACCGCTTCATTGCCCGCTTGTATTGTTCTGCACGCTGAGTGGCTTCAGCAATACGGTTTATCGTAATGGGGTGGGTACGTAAAAATTCGGGATAATTTCCTACATAACGGTTTTTTCGTTCCAGTTTTTGAAAAAAGCCATGCATTCCTGAAGGATCATAGCCTGAGCGACTTAAGTAACGCATGCCAACCCTGTCAGCTTCTTTTTCATTGGCACGCGTGTAATTTATTTGTGCTTGTTGTCCTGCGGCTGACAAGCCAAGGGCAGTGGCAGCACCGAGACTGCTATCACCTCCCGCAGCTCCCAGTAATATTCCGGCAATCATACCCGCCATAATAGGAAGGCTGAGTTGATTGGCTTTTTCAAAACTTCGGGCGAGATGGCGTTGTGTGACGTGTGCAATTTCATGACCGAGTACAGAGGCCAGTTCACTTTCTGTGTCCGTGGTTAAAAATAGACCGCTATAGACAGCGACGACACCTCCCGGGGTGGCAAAGGCGTTTATCTGGTTTGAGCCGATAAGAAAAAAATGAAAATTTTGATAGGCATCATCACTATTGGCCACAAGAGAGTAGCCCAGATTTTGCAAGTACTCATTTAATTCCAGATCATCAATCACCTGATGAGAATTGCGGATCTGTTTTGCAATATCCCGACCTATTTGTTCTTCCATATGGGGTGTTAATGCAATACTGGATGAAGCGCCAATATCAGGAAGCTTGATTTCTTGTGCCAAAAGGGGGCGATACAGCAGGCTAATGCATAGCAGCAAATTAAAATATAAGATGACTTGCTTTTTCACAAACGGGGATATTCCTTTATTCATGCTATGAAATCAGATTAAGTAATTTCGGGTTAAGTTCATAGCTTAGAAAGCCCGTCATTTAAATAGTTCATAATTTAGTGTCAATTAGAAAAAATGAATATCTCTTTAGTATCTTGATAGCGCTTGTTGCCATTTAACTGATTTATTTTTGCTTGAAATGAACCGCAGTTTTAGTATATACTAATATGTTCTTTTGTTCTTTTGTTCTTTTGTTCTTTTGTTCTTTTGTTCTTTTGTTCTTTTGTTCTTTTGTTCTTTTGTTCTTTTGTTCTTTTGTTCTTTTGTTCTTTGGTCTCATATTTTTTCTTATAGCTGAAACCAATTTTATAATAGATACTTACACTTTGTATAGAGGGTTCTTTTTAATGTACGGTATAAAAGAAATTGACGTGAATGAGTTGAGTCAACAACTCGAAAATCTTCCGCCTAACGTCAAATTAATTGATGTACGAACACCTGCTGAGGTGGCCAGGGGCAAGATTTCAGGTTCAGAAAACCTGCCTTTACATGTCATCCCACTGAAAGTGGATGAGTTTAATAATGAAGACAAGATTATCTTTTATTGTCAGACAGGTGCTCGTTCAGCGCAGGCCTGTGCCTTTATGACCTCAAAAGGGGTTGATAATGTCTATAATCTGCGTGGCGGTATTGTGACCTGGGCACAAATGGGGCTGCCTATTGCTGTATAAGCAATTTATCTATCCCTTTTGGCAGGCTTGTTATGGTTGGCTAAACTATAATAAAATATTTGGCTAAAGGTGCTGGTGGTTAGCAAAATTTTAGGCTAGAATCAGCTTTCACTAATTTAGTGATTCAATAACTCAACAACTCAACAACTCAAACAAAGAGACGAGGGAATATTAATGGCTGACTTTGATAAAGAATTAGATGCTTCAGGACTAAACTGCCCACTTCCAATTTTACGTGCTAAAAAAGCATTAGCAGAATTAGACGCAGGTCAGGTTCTTCACATCATTGCTACAGATCCGGGTTCAGTAAAAGATTTTGAAGCATTTGCTAACCAAACAGGTAATGAGCTGATGGAAAGCAGTGAAAATGGCGGTAAATTTGAGTTCTTAATCAAGAAAGCTTAATTCCCCGTTTTTATTAATCAATACTTCCTTTAATAAGAGCAGGTTGATTAATAAAAAAAGCCCCTTCTATTGATTGAATAGAAGGGGCTTTTTTTTGCTCATTTTTATTAACTTGAGTGAATTAAAATTTCCAGGTCGCCTGAACACTCAAGATATCAACCGAAGAATCAAATTCACCGATTAAATTACCCTCTCCTCCCGCACCGCCTAAGATATCATATTGCTCATTAATTTTGGCATCTTCTACCCATAGATGTGCATAGCCGACATCTATTGTCAGGTGCTTACTGGCCGTGTAGCTGGCACCAAAACTAAGCCAGTCTCTATCATCACCAGGAATCCTGGAAGTACGGTAGTTATCGTCAATGGGTGTCTGGTCATGGGCGATACCGGTTCTGAGGATCCATTGTTCATTGAGTTGATATTTCATACCCAAAGCGATACGGTAGCTATCATCCCATTTTTCCTCAACGAGTTGAATGATTGCTCCAGTATTATCGTTTGTCACTCTAAGTTCATCAAAATTAGTCCACTTAGTATGAGTGACATCACCTAATAAAGTCAGGCGATCATTTAATTGATGGCTAAGACTAATCGAAAAAGTGGAAGGTGTATTCAGTTTTGCATCGGCATCTGTTTTAACACTGCCGCCGCCTAAGCTAAACATATTACTGAACTTAGCATCACCTTCAAGAGAGTGTGAAATTTCACTCCGATAGTGAACACCTAATCGAGTAGCAGCCGTTAACTCATAGATAAAACCTAAATTAAAACCAAATCCCAAGGAATCACCATTAATCTTGGCACGAGCATCACTCCAAAATGGGGCTTGATGGATATCTGACTTAAGGGTTGCTTCCATATACTGAATATTAAAGCCCAGACCAATCGATAAACTTTCATTAGCACGAAAGGCAATAGAAGGATTAATATTAATGGATTTAAGTTCTGACTCTGTGGATGCATAGCGTCCCATCCAGCCGTCTTTATACTCGGTACCCAGGCCAAAAGGGGCATTGACGCCTAAGCCGATTTTATATTTATCACCAAAATCACGCACATAATAAAAGTTAGGGACAAAAAAAGTATCGCCGGCATTACCGCCATCACCACCTTGAGTGGTACTAAACGGTCCAATATTTGAAAGATCAGTGCTGCCTTTATCCTTAAATTCGGCATCTGATTTAATAACATGCATCCCGGCAGTCATTTGAGTCCCTTCAAGATACATCATACCGGCAGGGTTAAAATAAATGGTAGAAGGATCTTCTGCAACGGCTGCGGCACCAGCAAATGCCTATCCCATGCCGCTGGCACTATTTTCAATAATGGCAAAACCTGATGCAATGGTATTGCTGGTAAGGCTTAGACCTGATGTAAGCAAAGCGCTTACGACGGCGATCCGAAATGAGTTTTTCATTATAGAGCTTCCCTTTTATTTTCTAAAAACTAATGACTTAATAATGCGATTGTTCTACATCGTTAAGGCAAGTTTCAGCAAATGTTATTAATGTTGTATTTTACATACAATTCTGTCATTGATTATATCAACAAATAAAAAAATACCCATATAAAATGAGTAATAAACAACAAAAGCAGTTATATTACGGTAATTAGCAGGGATAAAATTAAATTTAGCTGATTAAAGCTAGAGTTTATATAGAAGTTTATGATAATTAACTGTTAATTAAAGGTAATTGATCTTTTGTTTTTGATGGCGCATTAGAATATTATGATGTTTTAATCTTTTAAATCAACTACTTAGCATGATTAAATAACTTGACATTTCTAAAGATTATGTACAAAATGTCCTACATAAATAAAATATGTTGTAAATAAGCAACACATAATTTAAAAATGAGTTGATTAATGACTCAAGTATTCTAAATATAATAATAATCAAATTTTACCGGTCGTATATTTTTTTGTGTCCCTGTTTATTGACAGCGTCCTTAGAAATTTAGCGGGTAATTTATTGACTGACACCTAATGTAATGGTTTTTGAAGGAGTTCAACAAAAAATGATTAAGAATCGTCTTCTATCGGCTGCAGTATTCGCAGCAATCGTATTACCTACCAGCGCCATGGCAACGAATGGTTATTTTATGATGGGTAATGGTACCAAGGCAAATGGTCGTGCCGGAGTTGGTATTGGTATGGCTGACAGTGCTATTTCAGGTGCAGATAATCCTGCGGCAATGGTTCGTGTTGGTAATCGTTTTGATTTTGGTATTCAGGTATTCTCTCCTGATCGGGAAGCTGAGATTATCAATAATCCATTATTCAACTATAATGATAATGGCAATAACGATGGGCCATTTTATATTCCCGAAGGCGGCTTTAACTATATGTTAAGTGATGATATGTCAATTGGTCTGAGTGTTGTCGGTACTGGCGATATGAATACAAATTATGATAATTTGGCATTGTTTAATTTTACTTTGATGCCTGTTGTGTCTACAACAGGTATTAACCTTGAACAGGTGAGAATATTACCGACTCTGTCATATATGATTAATGATAAGCATTCAGTCGGTGTTTCATTACAAATTGCATATCAGGAATTTAAAGCATGGGGACTCAGTAACTTTACCGCAACGGGTATTCCTGGTCAACTTTCACAGGCGCCAGATAAACTAAGCAAAAATACACGTGACAATGCCTGGGGCTTTGGTCTTTCTCTGGGTTGGCAGGGACAATTAACCGATCAATTAACGGTGGGTATGACTTATAATTCAGAAGTTGATATGGATGAATTTGATGACTATAGAGGCCTGTTTGCAGAAGACGGCAGCCTGGATATCCCTGAAAACTATGGTATTGGTATTGCCTTCCAGGCAAACGATCAGCTTTTACTCGCCTTTGATGTCCAGCAGATTAATTATAGTGATGTTGATTCTATCGCAAATCCATTACAGTCAGGTCAATGTGGGTTTGGAATTTCAGGTGGCTGTTTGTCAGTACCTGCAAATTATTTAGGTACAGATAATGGCTCCGGTTTTGGCTGGGATGATATGACGGTCTATAAACTGGGTATTGAGTATCAATGGAATAAAGAATTAACTCTGCGTGCAGGTTATAGCCATGCTGATCAACCTATTGATAAGGATCAGACCATGTTTAATATTTTAGCACCTGCGGTTGAAGATCACGCAACGATTGGTATGACTTATGTACTGCCAAATCAGAGTGAAATTTCGATGTTCTATATGCATGCCTTTGAAGAAGAAGTAAAAGGTAGCAACTCAATACCTGATGCTTTTGTCGGCGGTGATGCTAACATCAAAATGTCTCAGGATGCCTTTGGTGTTGCCTATGGTTGGGATTTCTAAAACTTCCTAAGCAATACAAAAAAGGGGCTTTAGTGCCCCTTTTTTTGTTATTAAAAAAGAGTTAATAATACATTAAGAAACTGTAAATTTAATACAGTCATATAATTACTATCGGGGAGATAACACCATGTATAATACTTTAATGACACGCTCAGTGTCAGTAAAACTATTCCTATCTGTTCTATTTTTAATCATCACTGCAGCTGCGGCTCAGGCAGAAAACTTAAAGCCATTTTATCTGGCCGATGCGGCAAGTGGTGATTTTACTCAAACGGTTACGGATACAAAATCGAAACTCAGTGCTGCGGGATTCGAAGTAGTTGGTGAATATTCACCTTATAAAGGGGCAAGCATTATTATTGTGACTAATGATGCCTTGAAAAATAATGCCAAAGCCACTGAATTTGGCGGCTATGGTGCCGTTCAGCGTATTGCTGTCACCGATATGGCGGGTACGATTCAAGTAACTTATACTAATCCGAACTATATGGCGGCTGCTTATCGTATGGCGGGCAGTCTGGATGATGTGGCTGCGGCATTAAAAGGCGCTTTGGGTATGCAAAAAACCTATGGTTCTGAGAAAGGCTTGTCAAAAGATGATTTAGAAGGCTATCACTATATGTTTGGTATGCCTTATTTTGATGATCCTGATGTGGTGGCTGAGCATGGCAGTTATGATAAAGCCATGCAGCAGGTTAAAGCCGGTCTGGCAGCCAAAAAAGGCGGTGTTTCCAAAGTCTATCAAGTTGACATTCCTGGCAAAAAACAAACAGTGATTGGCGTTGCCATGACAGAAGGTATGAGTGATGACAAGACGATTATGACAGAAGTTGATTTTAAGGAGACACGTTCAACTGCCCATCTTCCTTATGAAATGCTGATTCATGAAAATGGTAAAGTCTATGCACTCAGTGCTAAATTCCGTATCGCGACCAGTTTCCCTGATTTATCAATGGCAGGTTCTAACAGCTTTATGGGTATTATGGCTTCTCCTGATGCCATCAAAAAAGCCTTAAGCCAGGCAGCCGGAGCTAAAGTAGAAAAAGCTGAAAGTACAGGTGGTTTTGGTTTTTAATGAGTTAAAAAGCTGATGTGATATTTCTGGCTGTGGCTTTGATCAGCTGCTGCCAGCTTATCAGTCACCCTCTGTGCATAAAAGGTAAAAATACCCTGGTATATTACTTTTTACACTGTCTGTTAATTTTCTTATAATAGCCATATTCTTTGACTATTAAATCACTATTATTTTCCTTATTTTAATAAAGAAACCCTCTTATGCCGAAATTGCCAGCATCACGCATGTTAATATCCGTTGTCTTGCTGCTGCTGTTTTTTGTCTTTCTGGTTGCTGTTCTTTTTATCACCAATTTATCTTTTTCTGTTTGGGAACAATTACAACAAAAGCCTGATTGGGTTATCTGGGGCTATTTTTTAATGATTGTACTGATTTCAGTCCTGTTTGGCCGGATCATCTGGCGTTTCTTATTACCCGGAAAAAGCAGTGTTGTCCAACAAAAACAACACCGTGCTGTCAATGATAATTTAGAAACAACCGCTCAACGTATAAACAATATGAGTCAAAAACTTGCAGTAGAGGGCCTGTATAAGGAGAGTAGTAATAGACAGCCACCGGCCTCAAACTCGCAGGAGCAAGAAAAAAATCCAGGGGAACATACGGCGAATAAAACGTCTAAAGCGAGCATAGAATTTGATGAAAAATTGCTGAAAAAGTGGGCTGATGAACTTGAAACATCACCGGAACTGACTGCAGTTAAAGCAGAACTCAAAGAGTATTCACAAAGAAAATCTCAACAGACTCTTTATATTGCCTTATTTGGTGATATCAGCAGTGGTAAAAGTTCAGTGATTAATGCTTTGATAATGGCTGATGTAAAAGGACAAGAACAAAAACAAGAACAAAAACAAGAACAAAAACAAGAACAAAAACAAGAACAAAAACAAGAACAAAAACAACTTCCAGAAACCAGTGTAATGGGAGGTACAACACGTGAAATTAACCATTATCATTGGCATATAAAAAATGAGGATGTCAAACAACAGTACATTTTAACCGATATGCCCGGTTTAAATGAGCAGTTTTCTGAGCTTGATATACTGGCGACAGAAGAAGTACAACGTGCTCATATGGTCGTTTATCTTTGTGATGGTGATCTGACAGCGAGCCAGTTTAATGAATTAAAGACACTTTTATTGCTGCAAAAGCCCTGTCTGATAGCACTTAATAAAGTGGATCGTTATAGTGAACAAGAACGTCGGCTTATTATTGAAAGAATCAGGCAGCGTCTTACTGATATTTCTTCTGATCTTGAGCAAAGTATACCGATTGTCACTATCAATGCCGGCGGCATGCGTGAGTTTATCCGCCTGACACCGGATGGTGAAGAACAACGGGTACAACGTCCTGTTCAACCTGAAGTGGCTTTATTAAAAGAACAACTGCTGAAAATGATGCAAACTTATGGCATTGATCGTCTGGAACAGCTGCGGGAAAAATCAGTCGTCCGGATGGTTAACAATAAGTTAGATGATATTGAAACGCGTTTTAAGCATTCTCAAAGTCGTCGAATGGTCAACAGCTATACCAAAAAAGCAGTAGTGGCTTCCATGGCTACCATTAGTCCGGGTACTGATCTGCTGGTACAGGGCTATTTGGGGATCCAGATGGTAAAAGATTTGTGCAAGCTTTATGATGTCGGTGCAACCGATATTGATGCCAATAAATTAATTGAGCTGATACAATCACGTATGGATAAAACGCTGCCGTTATTATTAGCAATAGCAGGCAATGGACTTAAAGCATTTCCCGGTATTGGTACGGTTTCCGGTGGTTTAATGCATGCCGTGGCCTATGGAATGATATTTGATACTCTGGGTCGTTCAGTGGCCAGGACCCTGGAAGTAACTGGTGAGTTATCACCCGCATTGATCAGTGATTTGTATAAGGAGCAGCTGGGTGAACATATTGAATCGCGCACAAAAGATTTTATCAAACTGGTCCTCAAACTCCACAAAAGTAATTGATAAAGGCTATCATCGTTTCTTTAGCAACAAAGATAATAAGCAATCGGATCAAAATGCAGTGGCAACAGAGAAGTACACGGATTCACAGGGTGATAATCATCTCAGCATAGCAAAAGAAAGCCTGAACTACCTGTTAAATGATAAACGTGTACCACAACAGGTACGTGAATCACTGCGGGATGACTTTCAGCAAGTGGAAAAGATGCTGGAAAAAATTGAACATGAACATATTCATATCTCGGTTTTAGGACGGGTGAGTGTGGGCAAGTCCTCACTGCTTAATGCCTTAATCGGTAAAGAAGAATTTTCCACCAGTCCATTACATGGTGAAACCCGAAAAAATGCGTTTGCCAACTTGCATGAGTATGAAGAAGGCGGGGTCTATTTTATCGATACACCGGGTATTAATGAAATAGAAGGTGAGCAACGGGCTAAAATGGCACATGAGGTGGCTGGTCGTTCGGATGTTATTTTATTTGTGCTTGACAGTGATATAACGGATACTGAATATCAGGCCCTGAAACAGGTTGTGTCTGAGTCCCGACCTGTGGTGTTAGTGCTTAATAAAGCGGATCGCTATACAAAATCCGAACAAAAAACATTGCTGAAAAGTTTAACGCAACGTGTTGTGACACTGGTGGATGCAGAAAATATCATTCTGGCATCCTCAAGGACGACCCAAAAACATTATATTCTGGTGGATGAACAGGGCAATGAAACAGAGACGACTAAGGACTTCCCGCCTGATATCGAAGAGCTGAAAAGTTGTTTGTGGTCAATAGTGAAAAATGAAGGTAAAACACTGGCAGCAATCAATGCCGGTTTGTTTGCCGGTGATCTGTCTGATCAAGTCAGTGAACGAATTATGGCGGTGCGTAAAGAGGTTGCCGAAAAGCTGATTCATGCTTATTGTGTGTCTAAAGGTGTTGCCGTTGCGATTAATCCTGTTCCAGTTGCTGATTTAATGGCTGCAGCGCTTATTGATGTGACCCTGATTGTACATTTATCAAGACTCTATGGTTTGCCGTTGAGTAAATCAGAAGCCGGTGATTTAATTAAAACCATTGCTGGACAAATGATACTATTATTAGGAACCATCTGGGGAATACATTTTATATCAAGTGCCTTAAAATTAGGAACCGGCGGCTTATCAACAGTTCTCACAGCCTCTGCTCAAGGTGCGGTGGCCTATTATAGTACGCTGGTTGTTGGTAAAGCAGCGCAAAAATACCTGAGACAGGGAAAATCCTGGGGAGAGGGCGGCGCCAAAGAAGCGGTACGTTCAATTTTAGATTCTCTTGATCGAGATTCGATATTGAAACAGGCAAAAGGTGATATAATGACGCGTTTAAAAGCCGGAATGTAATGATGAAATACAGAAATTAACAATGAACAAGACCGAAAAAAAATTACTCAATATCATGTCTGATCTGGATAGCAATGATCAGAACAATGTCTTATCCTTTGCAGAATTTTTATTAGATAAAGCAAAACAGGATGGGCGATTAACTATTGTTGAAGAACCTCTTGATATTCCACGGCCCAAAGAAGAGCGGGTGGTTGCTGCCATTAAGCGTTTATCTGAAACTTATCCTATGATAAAGAAAAATATTATGCTGGATGAAACCGCTTCATTAATGTCTGCACATATTCTTCAGGGGCGTGTTGCAGTTGACGTTATCGATGAGTTGCAGGTGTTATTTGAAAAACGTTATGAAGAATTTTGTCAACAGCATGAAAATACGTAGAATAAACACAATACAAATTAATTTTTACAGGGTTGATAGTCGTCTATGCTAGAACTTTTTAATCGTTGGTTTCAGAGGCATTTTTCTGATCCGCAGGTGATCTTTTTAGTCGTATTTTTAATACTCTCGTTTACTATTGTTATTATGTTTAACGATACATTAGCACCTGTTTTTGCTTCTATTGTAATTGCTTATTTGCTTGAAGGTTTAGTGGTACTCTCCAATTACTGGATTAAACGTCGTCAGATTTCTGTGCTACTGGTTTTTGTGGGATTTTTGACCGTATTAATGTTGACTCTTTTTGTGATAACGCCACTCTTGTGGGAACAGATAACCGATTTAATTAAAGATACGCCCAAATATATTGAGCAGGGGAGACAACTCATATTACAACTGCCTAGTAACTATAGTTTTATCTCAGAAGATGCGGTGCTGGAAATTTTTGCACTGATTCAGTCTCAGGTCACGACAATGGGCAAGCATGTCTTAACCTTTTCTTTAAGCTCAATTCAAAGCAGTATCACTATTATGATTTATCTGATCCTGGCGCCATTGCTGGTCTTTTTCTTTTTAAAAGACAAAGAGATGATTCTCGGCTGGTTTATGCGTTTCTTCCCAAAAAACACGCAGCTTTCAACACAGGTATGGCGTGAAATGGATCAACAAATTGGTAATTATGTCCGGGGTAAATTCTGGGAAATAACCATCATCTCGGTAATGTGTTTTATTACCTTCACATTTTTAGGGTTAAAATACGCTTTACTGATTTCAATACTGGTGGGTTTATCGGTTGTCGTACCCTATATCGGTGCGACTGTTGTGACCATTCCGGTGGCATTAATTGCATTTTTTCAATGGGGCTGGACCGCTGATTTTGCCTGGTTAATGCTTGCCTATGGCATTATTCAGGCTTTGGATGGTAATGTGATTGTACCCTTACTCTTTTCAGAAGTGGTCAATCTTCATCCGGTAGCGATTATCGTTGCCATTTTATTTTTTGGCGGTTTATGGGGTTTTTGGGGAATATTTTTTGCGATACCGCTGGGTACGCTGGTTAACTCAGTATTAACCGTATGGCCATCTCTTCCTGAAGAGCAGATTAATGAAGCATTATAATGCTTTATTAATCATTTTTTTTTGCTCATTGTTTTGCAGTAGCATTGAAACTTTTGCGGCAAATAGATCCTTTCAATTACCCTACTCTTCAGGTGAAACACTGTACTATAAACTGAGTTACCGAGGGATACTCACATCAATGATCTGGGCAGATCTGGCTGATATAAAAATGACTTTCTCTGCCGATAAGATCACTCCGGACAAACAGAATGCCCACCAGTTTGAGCTCTATCTGACGACAGAAAATTATACTAAAGCAGAAATGTTTCAGCCGGTTCGTTATACCTATAAAACAACGCTTGATAGTCATTTACGACGAACGGTATTAGTGGAGGAGACTGATGTTGGTAGTGATCAAAGCCATGATTTTCTCTGGCTTGACTGGAAAAATAAAACAACGCAATTATTTAAAAAGCGTGAAAAAATACAGCAGCATTCTGGTTTTCTTGGGATGAATGTTAAAGAAGTTTGGGAAGAGGATGGCACTCATCGCATTCCCGCTTTTCTGAAACACTTTCCCTTACTGGAAATGCAGCAGACTTATATTATCCACAAAGAGTCAGGTGATAAAATCAGGTATCCAAAAATACTTGATCCATTGTCATTAATTTACACTATTCGCACGCTTGATGATACGATGGATTCAAATACGCTAAAAGAAATACCTGTTGCTGTGTCAGATGATATTCGACTGTATAAGATACAAAAACAGTCACTGGAAAGCTTTTCTCTAAATGGGAAGAAAGTGCAGGGTACTAAATATAAAATCCAGACCAATGAAAAAAAAGATAATTATTATTATGTGTGGATCAGTAATGATGAATATAGGATCCCCTTACGTATGGCAATGGATGCCCCTTTAGGGAAACTGGAAATTGACCTGGTTAAACTTATCCGCTAATACACTACTTCAATAATTACAGACTTAACAGTATTCACTCAGAAATACAGAGTAGGTTGAAATAGAGTGTTTAGCGGACGAAAAATAAAGAGACTATTGCTTTATTTTTTCCATTGCTTTTTGACTGGCTTGATCTAAATCCTCTTTTACCTTGTTGATGACATTTTTTCCCTGTTGCAGCATCACCTGATTTATACTCTTGGCTAACAGAATTTTTTCGACTTCTTTATTCATTAAAATCATTTTTCCGGGATAAGTGGAATAAGCAGCCTCAGGATTTTGAAACGTTTCTGCACCAATATCATCCTGTTCATAAGCATAAAAACAAGAAGCGTGCGCCATGCTGTTTTGCTCAGCAGTGGTGAATTGAATCTGTATTTCCAGATCCTGATAGCCTTTAATGATTGTCTGGTGTTCTTGCCACTCAAGCTCTTCACTGGGCTTGAGTAACAACTGAGTTAAGTCCTGACAAAACGTTAATCGGACATCGGGGTTTTTTGAACAAGAGATTGATAATATCAAGCTGATGATAAATATTGGTCTGATGTAACTATTCAGCATGATTTTTAATCTCAGATAAAATCAGGTAACTTTTTATCAAATAACAATTCCAATGCAAGACTTGAACTTAC
>JAHXHI010000224.1 GCA_025656775.1 gamma proteobacterium symbiont of Bathyaustriella thionipta | reverse complement strand
CTTAAGCGAAAGCGTAAATTAGCTGCTCTGGATGATAATTTCAGGGCTGAAATTTTATTAGGGCAGCATTTATAATGCTCTTACCCTGGGGATCAAGGGCTCTTGGCTGATCGTTCATGGATTGTGCAGAGGATCTCTGGCATACTGCCCTTCAGATAATTGAAACTATTGGTGGAAACTATGAATGCAGGTGAAATAGCAGAAGCATGGGCGTTGGCTTGTTGCGACACTCTGGAAAGGCACGACCTGGACGGGCACATGAACCTGATATCCAGGCAGGTCCAGGTGTTTGGTCTGGCTGACTTTGATGTTGTCGACTACAACTTTTGGCTGAAGCAGATTCAGGAACAATTTGCTGACGGTGTAGTGACTTCTTTAAGTTACTACTTGAACTCGGTCAAGGCAGAGTCCGACAGTTTGATAAAATTTACCGCAATGGAGTATTTGACCGATAACACAGGTGAGAAACACGAAAATCCGTTGCTGGTTGTTTTGGCCAAAGAGGAAGATGGGGTTTGGCACGCGATAGAGGAAAAAATTCTCGATAAGGAAGAAGCGCAAGCGGCTGGGTTGATTAAGCTGCAATAAGAAATATCTGATTTTTGTCGATAATGGATGTTTCACATACGTCCGCATTGAGCATGTGGACTAAACCGCTCGGCGGTAGGGCCGACCTCAAATGAGATAGCCTTCTTATATATTTATCAATCTGGCCCAGGATTATTCCCGACTTATCTTCCCGTATTTCTTACTTACCTGAATATTTAGAAAATACAACAGTCTTAGTCACTCCTCTTTTAAGTATAATTTTTTTCTTTAATGACGATATTATTTCATAGTATAAATAAGACCTAAATGTCACTCATCTGTCTATATCCAGGATAATTCATTTATATCCCAAAAGGGGTGTATGTAGATGTACCCACCTTTGCTAAATTTATATCAAGTGGAGAATAATGATGGATATTGAGCTAATTAAAGAAAAAGTTGTTTCTCTTGTAATTAGAGGAAAAGAAAAGGGGACGTTAAGTGTCAATGAAATCTATGAAGTGTTACCTACAGACTTATTGACCCAAAAAGAAATATTCATGATTTTTAAAAACTTTAAAATGCTGGGTATTAAAATCCAAAAACCTGATAATGAACTAAAACAAGATTTAGATGGAATAAAGTTAGCTAACATGGTTTCAAATATGTTAACTAAAGAAAATAGTGGTAATGATATTAATGATTTATCGGTTTTATCTGGTTATATTGAAATACGTGAAAAAAATTTTTGGATAAAACATATTTATAAGGGAGAAAGCCTAAAAAATTATTTATTAAATATCAAACAAAATACTATTGTAAATATGGAAATTGATGGATTTACTTGTAAATGGGCAAAAATGAAAGATGGTAGAGATGGAAGAAAAACAAGTGGAATCAAGCCCATCGGCAAATCAAAAGAATTTTGGGTAAGACTGCAAGAACGTCGTGGCGAACTGGTAGCAATAAAGTTGATTGATGAGGAATAAGATGAAATATAAAAGCGACTATTATTCACCTGTTAACAATTAGTTGTCAATAACGATGAAGAGTGCTTGTAATATTAATAAGAAACTTACTGATTAATTTAGAAAAGAGCCTATGTCGCTTACAAAAGCCAGCATAATACAACAAAAGTCTTAAAATCAGTCATAAATTGCGGTATGTAATAATGATAATGATAATTGTACTCATTATAATGAGTGCACTCTATTTAAATTATTTTAGGTATATATCATTATGAATATTGTATTAATATTGTTTACCTATATAATCCTTGTGCAGAATTTAATTAAATGTCCAAGGAGAGCTGTAAATGTTAAGTACAAACCCCTTCGCAGACCTTGCAACGACGATTTCGCCGGAAATCATGCAAGGTTATCTTATTTTAATGGTTCTATTAGTTGTCGTTGGCACAATGATAGACGTAATTCACAAGAAAAGTGCCGAGTACTTTTTTGAGAATTCAAAAAAACAGCAGAAAAATGCCAGACGCACTGTTACCAGTGGCGAAAAAACTTCAGCTGCTATTGGAGTTGTGCTAAACGAAGTACTGACTTCAGGTGAGTTTGAAAACCCACAGCGCAGACTTTCTCATCTGCTAACTATGTATGGCTTCATTATCTTTGTTATATCTACGATTACATTGATTTTTGCTTATCCTACTTCTGCTGATGCGGGTATTTGGGGTACACTATGGCACCTGGGCGCCGCTTCACTTGCTGTTGGAGGCTACTGGTTCTGGTTTATCATCCGTGTCGATGTCTCTGCTGAAGGTCACAAATGGTATCAACTGGCAAAGGCAGACCTGTTTATTGTTTCTGCACTAATGATGGTTACCTGGGGACTGATTTGGTCTATTGCAGGTGGCGGACTGTCTGGTCTTAACTTGCTGTTCTTTGTACTGTTCATTATTTCTTCTACTTCTCTGTTTAGTACTGTATTGTGGTCCAAATTTGCCCACATGTTCTTTAAGCCTGCTGCCGCTTACCAGAAGCGTATGACCAAGCTTGACGGTTCACAGGAAAACCTACCTGACGTAGGTGAAATGAATGATCCTGCAATTCATGCAAAATTCCCTGATATTCCAGAATATATGGGTAAAAATCCACCTAACATGGGGCTTGGTATCAAAAGCGAACCCCCACACCACTATTAATTGATTAACAAAAGTAAGGAGAAAAAAGAATGCCAACTTTTGTGTACATGACTCGCTGTGATGGCTGTGGCCACTGTGTTGATATCTGCCCATCAGACATTATGCACATCGACCCAACTTACCGTCGCGCATACAACATTGAACCAAACATGTGCTGGGAATGCTACTCGTGTGTTAAAGCATGCCCACACCACGCTATTGACGTACGTGGTTATGCGGACTTCGCACCACTGGGTCACTCAGTTCGTGTAATTCGTGATGAAGAAAAGGGTGTTATTGCCTGGCGTATTAAATCACGCAATGGTGAAACAGATCTGAATCTACTGGCACCTATTACGACTAAGCCATGGGGGCAGCATGTTCCTCAGCTTGCTAATCAGCCTGAACCCTCTCAAGAAATGAGAGCTAGTCAGTTGTTATATAACGAGCCTAAATATATTCGAATGGATGATGGTGATATTCATACCTTGGAATCAAATGGTTTAGAAATGAAAGAAGGGGTTTATCACTAATGGGCTACAAAACAATTATTGAAGACAATATTGATATTCTAGTTGCCGGTGCCGGTCTTGGTGGTACAGGTGCTGCTTTCGAAGCACGTTACTGGGGTAAAAACAAGAAAATTGTTATTGCTGAAAAAGCAAATATCAACCGTTCTGGTGCAGTTGCACAGGGGCTGTATGCGATCAACTGTTACATGGGTACTCGCTTTGGTGAAAATAACCCAGAGGATCATGTTCGTTATGCCCGTATCGACTTAATGGGTATGGTTCGTGAAGATCTGCTGTTTGATATGGCTCGTCACGTTGACTCAGCTGTTCACCAGTTTGAAGAGTGGGGCATGCCAATTATGCGTGACCCTAAATCTGGTTCATACCTTCGTGAAGGTCGCTGGCAGATCATGATTCATGGTGAATCATATAAGCCATTAGTAGCTGAAGCTGCTAAGAAGTCTGCTGACAAGGTATTCAACCGTATTTGTGTAACTCACCTGTTAATGGATGAATCTAAAGAAAACCGTGTTGCGGGTGCTGTTGGCTTCAACGTTCGTACTGGTGACTACCACGTATTCAAATCCAAAGCAGTTGTCGTTGGTGCTGGTGGTGCGTCTAACATCTTCAAGCCACGTTCAGTTGGTGAAGGTGCTGGTCGTGTATGGTATGCTCCTTGGTCATCTGGTTCAGCTTACGGTCTGATGATCGGTGCTGGCGCAAAAATGACTCAGATGGAAAATCGTATCGTACTGGCTCGTTTCAAAGATGGTTACGGTCCTGTAGGTGCCTACTTCCTGCATCTGAAAACTTACACTCAGAACTGCGATGGTGAAGAGTACGAATCCAAGTGGTTCCCTGCTCTGGAAGAGATGGTTGGTAAAGCTTATCTGGACACCGATCAGTCACACGTATCACATAGACCTATTCCTACCTGTCTGCGTAACCACGCATTCATCAATGAGGTAGCTTCTGGTAAGGGACCTATTCATATGGTGACCATGGAAGCGTTCCAGGATCCACATCTTGAAGAGATTGGCTGGCACAACTTCCTGGGTATGACCGTTGGTCAGGCAGTACTTTGGGCTGCAACTGATGTGAATCCTAAGTACGAAAACCCTGAGTTGACTACTTCTGAGCCTTATGTCATGGGTTCTCACGCAACAGGTTGTGGTGCATGGTGTTCTGGTCCAGAAGATATTTCTCCTGATGAGTACTTCTGGGGTTATAACCGTATGACGACTGTTGAAGGTCTATTCGGTGCTGGTGATGCTGTTGGTGGTACTCCACATGCTTTCTCTTCAGGTTCATTTACTGAAGGTCGTCTGGCTGCTAAAGCTGCTTGTCAATACATTGACGATGGCAAGGCGCAGGGTATTCGTGTTTCTGATGAGCAGATCAATCGCCGTAAGGAAGAGATCTACAAGCCTATGGAACACTATAAGATCTATCGCAATGATATCGTTGCAGGTTCTGTTAACCCGAACTACATCAACCCACGTCAAGGTCTTGATCGCTTGCAGAAGCTGATGGACGAGTATGCTGGTGGTGTAACAGTTAACTATATGACTAACGAGAAACTATTGCACATTGGTCTGAAGAAAATGAAGACCCTTGAAGAGGATCTTGAGAAGGTTGCAGCTGAGAATGTTCACGAGCTTTTACGCGCGTGGGAATTAAAGCATCGTCACCTTTCTTCTGAAGCCGTTATCCATCATACTTTGTTCCGTAAGGAAACACGTTGGCCTGGCTACTACTACCGTGGTGATGCCATGAAAGTTGATGATGATAATTGGCATGTACTGACTGTTTCTCATCGTGATCCACAAACTGGTGATTATACTATGGAGAAAGCTCCTCTGTATCACCTGGTTGGAGATATCGAAGATAAAGAGTTAGCAGAACTGCATGCTGCCGCTAAGGAAGCCTAAGCAGTAGAAATTGCCAGACAGAAGTTCTATTGGGCTTCAGTCTGGTTTTAAAGAGGGCCAGCTTTATGTTGGCCTTTTTTTATTTGTATTAAATAAAGAGTGACAGATGAATATTATAGACGAGACAGATGAAGAACTTATGAAAATCGGTATCCCCTGGTGGGAGGATCTGATTAAATATTCCAATAAGGGCCAGTATGGGAAGTTTATCAGGAACTTTTCTTATGACTTATTATTGGGTCTGAATGAAGTGGAAGTGGGTAAGCAATTTGCTAAAAGCGAATTGACACGTAGTCTTTCTAATGAGTATGACTTCCTTGGTTTTCTTCGCCGTGGTGAGCATGTTTCATTTCTGTTTAGAGTGCGAAGTACCAAAAAAGAAGGTGAATGGCTTGGTAGAATGGTTCTGGGCTATGAAAAAGGTGAAATTAAAATATTTGCGGCCTCAATTTTTTAAATATTATGAAAGAAATTATACAAAACGAAAAATACGTTGAACTTAAGTACAAGATCATCGATGAGAAAACGGGTGATATACTCACTGAAGTTCAATTTCCTATTGGTTATGTTCATGGCGTTAATAAAGTATTATCAAGCCAGGTATCTGCTGAGTTAGAAGGTAAATCCATGGGTGAAATCATTGAAGTGCCTTTCGATGGAAACCAAATATACGGCTCTCGAGATGAATCCTTAGTGATTATAGATAGTCTTGAAAATGTGCCAGAGGAATATCATGAAGTTGGTACAACCATTATTATGCAAAATGAAAGTGGTGAGACCAAAAATTTTATTGTGACCAGGTTGGATGATAAATCAATAACTATTGATGGCAATAACCCACTTTGCGGCCGGAATGTTATTTTTAAGCTGGAGATATTAACCGTTCGTGATGCGACAGATGAAGAAGTTGAAGCTGGCGGAAAGATTGAAAATGGACCTGATATCAATGGCAGTCTTACAGTCCCCATATAGCCCTATTTTGAGAGGATAATTGTTGCGCGCTTGTCTAAATAGCTTTCTTTTTTATTAGACTTTTTTTCTTAGAGAAGGGGAGTTATTTAAGAGAAGTAATTAAAGAGAAAGCTGTTCATGACAGTTGTCTAGAACAGCTTGCTGAAGAGTGTCAGGTTATGGACGTTTTGGCGTCTGATATGGCACTTCTTTTTGAAATGATTCCCAGATAGTATCATATCCAACGAAACCCTTTTCATTAGCTTCTTTCTGACGTGTTAACAGATAGCGAGAACGACCTTCAGGTACTTTTGGTCTGCTTTTGCTTGGTTCACTCATAAATCACCTTTTAGTTTTACTTAGTTCGAAATAGTTTGCTGAAAGACAATTCAAATCAACAAAATCTATCATGATGGTTTGGATTTTCATATGTTAGTATATGATAATGTGATTGCTCTTGAATGTCAAAGTATAAATACTAACCTTTTATGTTTTTATTTGTTTCTGACTTTGTTAAATACGTTATGATACATAGCAGAATTTTATAGAAGCAAAAGATGCTGTATATCATGTCAGATATTATAAAGTTGACTCACTTTATATAGAGTCGTAGAATTTGTAACCGTTCTGTCAGCTAGACAATAATTTAAACAATTAAATCACAAGAGATATAAAATGGAACTGAAACTGGACACTGAAAAATACGATGAAATTCAAGGAGTCTTTCTCAAAGAAATTATTCAAACAATTCATGTCAAGCTTGTAGAGGCCGGATTACAAGGCGAAACATTAGAAAATACAACGGCGCACTTAGCCTATAGCCTGGCCAGCCTTATTGATGATACGTCAAACATCGAATTTGAAGGCATTCAAGCAAGCCCCTATTTAACTTTTAAAGTGGACGACAATGAAATTATCCATTGTGGTGAAAATTCATATATGTATGAATTTGTGACAGAGAATATGAAAGCGCTATATGAATCTTAAATCTTAAATCTTAAAACATCCGTTTGCCACTACAGATCACTAAGCTTATATGAAATTTGTTTGCTACACAGACTGGACTCAGCTGCCAGAGAGTGCCAATGTGCTCTTTGACAAAAGCGCAAGAGAAAACATGTTTTTTTCGCGTCCATGGTTTGAGAATCTGGTGGCTACTGCGCTTAAAACTGAGCAGTCCATGTTACTGGCCTGTGTCGTTCAAGAGAAGAAAATGCTGGCAATTTTCCCTCTGATACAACAGATTGACGGTCACTGGGAGTCACTGTCTCATACATACAGTTCTCTTTATTCTCTGCTGCTTGTAGCGAACAAACAGCCGGAGAACGATCATCAGGAAATAATGGCATGTTTGGTCAAGGGTGTTATCCAACTGCCATTTCATACATTACGACTGAAGCCATTCGATGAAAATGATAGTCATGTCCTTGAATTGCAACAGGGAATGGAATCGCTTGGTATTTCCTGCCATCGCGGTTTTCGTTTTTTTAACTGGAGTTGTGCGATCCAGGGACAAACCTTTGCAGAGTATATGGCTAAACGTCCTGGTAGAGTACGTAATACCATAGCCCGTAAGCAACGTAAGCTCGAACGTGAACAGGGCTACGAAATTCGGCTTTTTATTGATAAAGGAGTGCAGCAGGCTATGGCGGACTATTATGCCGTCTTTAAGGCCAGCTGGAAAGCGAAGGAACTCTCTGGCAATATAATGGATGGTCTGGTCGAGCGCTTTTCAAAGGTGGGCTGGTTAAGGCTTGCCGTTCTCTATATCCAGAACAAACCCGTAGCTGCTCAGCTCTGGTTTGTGGTGCATGGTAAAGCCAGTATATTCAGGTTAGCCTACGATGAAGCCTGGGAGCGATATTCTCCCGGTTCAATTCTTACCAGATTCCTGATGGAGTATGTCATAGATAACGATAAGGTTGATGAGATTGACTTCCTTACAGGCAACGAACGTTACAAACAGGATTGGATGTCACAACGCAAGGCTCGTTGGGAGATGGTTTGTGCAAACAGCCCTAAACCCATGGGTAAACCTTATCAATTTATTCAGAACCTGAAGAACTCCTTGAAAGGTTTGTCTTAACAGCATAAATATCCTAAAATAGGCAACCCCGAATAGCCCTTAAATCAAATATCGTTAGCATAGCTTACTAGACGAATATCGTTAATAAGTTACCGGTAAATATATAAAAGACACTGATGTGAATACAAAACTGATACAAAAAAAGCTTTTTAAAGGCTCTCAAGAATTTGAGATCGTTGATGATGCAGTGAATGTTCGAATAAAAACACCTTTAAAAGAAGAACGTTTTAGTGTGGTGCTGTCAATACTGAATCCTGAATATGTTGTTAATGATTCGAAACTTGAATTTCATAGCCGAGTAAAATGCAGTCCATTGTTGTCTTTTCATTTAAACAAGCCAAATGAAAAGGAGTTCAACGCATTTATCGCATTGTTGAAGCAAAGGGCAGAAGAGGAATATGATGCTTTTATTGGGGTGAAGCCTGCTGGTGCTCCTAAAGTACTGAGTGGAAATGTGACAGAAGAACCACCGGAGTTCACGGACGATGATGAGAAACACCTGGAAAATATGGCAGAGAATTATAATGCCATAATGATTAACGAGTCGATTCAAATGCTGGAGAAGTATCTGGATTCAGAAGCCATTGCGCCTTTAATTTCTGCACTAAAGGCATTTAATGACGATCCATGGAATGAATCTTGCCAGAAGCAAGTTCTCACGTCATTTCATCAATTAGGTACTCTACAAGGGGCTGTTTTAACTTATGCGCCTTACTTAATCACCCTGATGTCTAATAACCCATTCCAGGATGATTAAATATTATTTTCAAATGTTATGAAATGTTTATTAATGAGCTTTATGACAAGAAAGTTGATTAATAGATTTTAGAGACTGATTTAAACTGGATGAAAGAATAATGAACCAAGAACTTTTAGAAGAAAATGAATCCCTTGTTGTTGATATGGGTAATGCTTACCTGAACAACATGGAGTCTGAACTGGGTAAAAAATATAAAAAGAGTGATCACGATATATATCCAGGTCTAACTGCTGCTCAATTCATGGGGCTGAAAACAAACCACAATCTCTCTGACAATGAACTTAATGAAGTTTATAGTGAGTTTTTAAAGTTGGAGCCGACCAGCCACCTCAAAAAATTAATGGATGCGTTTCATGCGTCTGGTGGTAATATTGATATCGAACCCAGCTATGATGAAAATACCCAAAGACTGCATATTTCCGTTCATTTTGTCATAAAGAATAACACACTTGAAACAATCGAAGGACTTTCACCCATTGAAGGTATTGTGGTGAAAATGAATGCAATGCTTCAGGTAGATGCTGCACTTTCAGGTTCAGATCCAGACATGTTACCCACTTTTTAGTTATGAAAAAGTGACTTAATTTATACGGTTGAGCCTCTTGCAAAATTGTGAAAGGTTTTGATTATTTTTTATACTTCACTGCTGATTCCAAGGCTAATCTGACAGCTTCTTGTTTGAATTCTTCTGAATGTATTTGGTTTTTTCTTTTACTCATTTCTCATAAAGCAGATTGAAAATGTGAAACATAATGCGCCAAAAATAATGAGTGCATGATACTCAAAATAGGTAATAAAACCAGAGCCCAGTATCATCAATGATGATAAATTATCCGGGGATTTATGTTCAATAATGCCGTAAACACCAGTAAATAGCATAAATAAAGATAGAGTAAATATAATCCTATAGACTGCCTTTGAAAAAAGCTTTTGGCCGATATTATCACGTTGACACTTATACATTATCATATCCTTATTTACTAATTAACAGAAACAATATAATAACCAAGTAAAATAGTCAAGTAATGGGGTGAGTATCAAAAATTATATCTATTCAATAAACAGGTACACAGCTGAAATTAAAATGGAACTTATTCATTCTTTCTATATCAAATCAGGTATTAATTTATGATTTAAAACGGAATTTGGGTAAACTGATATTATAGTGAATAGCCAATAGACGTGAAAAAAATATACTGAGTCCAGAAACGATTGCTGCAGTGGTTACTTCAAAGTGAAAATGTAATAGGGCAATAAACACCAATGAGCCGCCCCATGATACGGTGGCATAGAGTGGACTTTGAAACACAATGGGTTTTTCATTACACAATAAATCACGAAAGATAGCCCCCATAGTGCCAGTCATCACCCCCATAAAGCTAGCGACTAACCAGGGTGCTTCGACCATCAATGATGCAAGTGTTCCTGCTATTGCGAAGGTTGCCAGGCCTGCGGCATCTGGTATTAGAAATAACCTTGGAGAGATGACAATAAAACGTGCTGTTATAAAAATAATAATGGCACTTCCAAATGATGCAATAAAAAATGCCTGATTATGGATCCAGAACACGTCACGATCCAATAACATGTCACGTAGTGAGCCACCTCCTAATCCTGTTGCAATAGCGATAATAATGACACCAAACAAATCAAATTTTTGGAAACCCGCTTTTAAAACACCAGAAGTGGAGGAAACAATGACGGCAAATAATGTTATCCAATAGAGGTTGTTTAACAGTGATGGGTCAGGATTTAATATCATATTTAGTTTCTAGTTGACTGTAATGTAATCGTTTAATTAATAAGGATAAATAACGGTAAATTATCAATGGGAGTTTCCAGGATTCTTGCCCTGAAGAATTGTTAATTATAAGTTATTTTTCAGGTCATGGAGAATTTATCGGATTTATAATCAGATAAATTTTTATTGACATGAAGTAATAGAGCAATTATTATAATAACCAAGTAAAACGCTAAGGTATTGACCATAGTAATTAAATAGAGTTATTAATAACAGGACATAAAAATGGCTAGAAAAGGAAAAAAACGCTCCATACAAGTTTGGGGTTGTGATCTTGAAGATGGCACCAAAATTACCAATGACGACGAAGGGATTGTCAGTGTTATTGTTAATGGTGATCATACAGTGACTGTCACTGATACAAATCATGTTGAAAAAATTGTTGAGGGTGCACGCTGGGTTTCATATGTTCCACGCCAAAATTAATAGTATCAGATTCTAAGTGCATAACACGAGGTATTATCAGGTTTATGAATCACTTATTCACATCTGTTTAAAAATATATTTTAGTCTTATACTTTCACTGATTTTATTAACTTCAGTTTTAGCAAATAATGATACAACACAAAGTATCACGTAGCCTGTCTGTCAGCTTCCAGCTCATAAAATAGTTTAAATCCTGAATACACGTTTATTCTTTATGTTTGAGCTGCTAAAGGAACACGTATTCCGGGCAGTTAAATTGGAGGATTGGCAGGTCTGGTTGGAAATAGGGAATACAGATACTTTAATTTACTGTTGATTAAACACCTGACTTTTTTGTGGCGGGCAATTTTAAGTAATTCACTTTATCTGTGAAAGTTTCTTACTTTATCCAGATACAGATGATGAGCAGTCCAGATAATTAATACTCAGTAAATCTTCAGTTTTTGGACGTAAAATAATATTATTTGAAAAGTTGATATAATCAGCATGTTCCAGGAAGCTTTCCAATGCTTTTTTATTCGAAAGGTGAACCAGCCAGCATAAACGATATTTTTCATCCTGTTTTATTGCTTCACCTGTAAAGACACCACGTACTCCTGGTATATTTGATAGTAATCGTTGACCTTCGGTCACGGCAGTATTAAGTTGTTGTTTGTTGTTAAACTTCATATTATGAATAATAAGATGTTCAATAGGTAGCCAGGGTTCACACTGTGCTAACACTTCTGCAGCTCGTCCTGCGCCTCCCCAAATTCGAAGGCAACGCTCTACTTCAGCAATGATTGCCTGTTTGACGCCTTGCTTCATTTCGGTAAAACTACCTGATGGATTCAGCTTATTCTGGTTGCGCATCACCTCTGCAGACAAATCAGATAAGGCTGTGTAATAATTTATCTTGACAACACCCAATGCGGTCAGCTTGCGAAATTGACTTTCATTGAGACCACTGCCGCCATGAATAACCAGGGGAACACTGACTGTCTGATTGAGTTGTTTCAGGCGTTGAAAATCCAGCTTTGCACGTTCTTTCATACGCCCCTGAACAGTACCAATAGAAACGGCAAGAAAGTCCACTCCGGTGCGTTCCACATAGGCTTTTGCTTCAGCCGGGTTAGTAAAAGAAGCTTCACCAGGATGTTGTTCAGCACCTTCACCTTCCATGCCTGCAACATAACCTAATTCTCCCACGACGGGAACACCACATCCATGTGCCATTTCGACCACTGATTGAGTGGCTTTAATATTTTCTGCTAAGGGTGAATCAGTAGCATCCAGCATAACTCCATTGCAGCCAAGATTAATGGCATTTATTGTGGATTGAAGGCTGCGACCATGATCGAGCTGGATTGAAACGGGAACAGAAGCGCGCTTAGCCGCCGCTTCAACGGCAGGCAGCATGAGTTCAAAATCATAATGTGCGAAGTGCGGTTCAGCAATACTGAGAATAATAGAGGCGCGACAATTTTCTGCGGCACTGATGACTGCTTCAAGGAAATCAAGACTGACCAGATCAAAGGCACCAACAGCATAGCTGTTTTCGTAAGCGTGATACAACATGTCGCGCATGTTAACGAGTGGCACTAACAATCTCCTAAAAGTTAAACAAAAAAAGGCAATTATATTCTTTTTATTAAACGGGTCCTAATTGCCTTTCTAATTCTTCTTCCATTAGTTCAAGGACATGAACATGAATTTTATGTGCAGCAAAATGGTAGTAATTTAAGGTACATTTCACAGGTAAATGTAATGCATCGCGACCCTGATCAGAAAAATCCAACCAACAGATGACGGGTAAATCATTTTGTCTTTCATCTGCACAGAGCCATTCATGTTTATCCAGTATCATAACCAGTCCCCGATAATCGGGTAAAGAAAATCGTATTGGGCAAGAAATGTGTAATTTGGCTCGGCGCCACAAATTATACAACCGAGCTGTGACTTCCACTTCTTGCTGCTCATATACCGGCATATCTGCAACACGGCTCATAATGCATCCTGATAAACTATTATTATGGTCAGTCCTTATCTAGCCTGTCAGACTGGCAAACAAGGTCGGTAGTTTTTCAGGCAAACGATCGACATTGTCAATAATAGTATAGTTGTTTTCACCAAAAATGCGCTTAACATAATTGTCTGCATTGGGATCCAGTGTCAGACAATAGGTCAATACACCATTGGTGTATAATTCCTCAACCGCTTTCTTGGTGTCATGACGCAGATGCTGTGGATCGCGCTCATCAATATCTGCGGGTTCGCCATCGGTTACCAGAAGAATCAGTTTACGCCGCTCCTGCTGCTTGAGCAAATGATGGCCTGCATGGCGTAATGCCGCACCCATGCGGGTTGATAAGCCGCCTTTCATGCCGGACAGACAGGATTTAACCTCATCATCAAAATGTTGATTAAAATCTTTAAAGCGATAGTACTGAACATCATGACGGCCATCAGAAGCAAAACCATGCAGGGCAAACGGATCACCAATGCCATTAATCGCCGTGGCCACCAGCGTCGCCGCTTCACGAGTCAGCTGCAGGACCGTCTTATCAGAACCTGCCATGGTTTCATTAGTAGACTCGGATAAATCCATCAAGACTACCACAGACAGATCTCGATTTTTTATGACATTGCGCATAGTAATACGAGGATTCGGCTGCTCTCCCATGCGAATGGATATCATGGCATCGACAGCGGCATTAATGTCCACTTCATCACCGTCTTCAAGACCGCGTTGGCGCTGTACACCTTCCGGTGTTAATAGATCAATGATCTGTTTAATGCGGTGAGCAATGGGCTTATACGCCGTTAAGATATCATGAATATCTTCCGGATCTCCTTTAGGCTGGCGTCGTTCATACACGGTAGCCCAGTCGGGACGATGTAATTGAATCTGATAATCCCATTCCTGATAGTGGAACGGATCGGAAACCGGCTCTTTACCCCACATATCATTGAAGCTGATCTGCTCATCAGTCAGATCGTCCTCGTAGGGGCGCATATTAGTTGAGCAGGTCCAGATCTCCTGGGCGTCATCACCCACCAGCTCACAATCAACCTCGTTAGCCATTTCAATGACGCTGACCTGTTTGCGAACCTGTCTCTGGCTAGCCGGTACGTATTCCGTTTCAACACTCCAGTCAAACTCTTCAAATTCCCAGACAAAACGATTATCATCACGGTATGGAATGCGTATACGCTCCAGGATGCGAAGACTTGGCACTTCTTTTCGTGCAGCAAAGAGATTGAACAGCTCCATACCCATGTGCCAGGAGAAGTTATTATCATCCTGTCGGGCTTCAATTTCGTCGTAGAACTTGTCTACAAACGCATTAATCTGTTCATCATTAATAGAAATTTCATGTTTGCTGTCCAATAACATAACAGCAATGTGTTCCAGTGTTTTTAATGTAGGATGTTCTGGTTCATCATCATGATCAGCTACTTTTAATAATGCTAACCAAAGTTTCTGTAAGCCGGGAAAATCATTACTGGCTTTATATTCAACACGTGCGTCTTCCATAAAACCAATGAAAAACATTTGTGCAGGACTTAATTGTTCCGCAGAAATTGAGGACGTGGAATAGCACATGTGTGAGGCCATGTGGGCTGCTGTAGCACGATATAATTCCAGACCAGGAATCTTATCCTGTCCTTCACCAACTTCCAAATCATCAACCGCATCGGGCATGTGTAAAATACGATGCTCAACATACGGTCTGAAATCAGTATAGTCAGCACCTGTGGGACGTAAAAAGAAGTCCCGACCCCATAAGGCGCGCAGATAAAAATTCAACTTTCGCTGAACTTTAATAAACAGCACACCGCGACGTTCTTTTTGCAGCATCGCTTTGGAATCAGCTGATTCCAGATTGAAGTACAGGGTTAGATTGGCATAGTCACGGCGATAAGCCTGAGCACCAAAATTTGCCCAACGACGCAAGCCACTTAACGTCAGTTTCGACAGGAGGTCATCCATATGGTTCAACATAGGACGCAATCCACGAGAAGCCGTTGAAGCTAACTGGTGAATAAAGGTCAGATAACCACGTAATAATTCCGCATCGCCCAGGTTTCGGGCAGCTGCTGGTAAACTACTAAAAAGTAGGGAGATGACTTCGCCTGAAGTCATTGAAGATAATTTCATTGCAGCCGACAGGCAGTCAGGAATTATGTCTTCACCACATTCTTTAACTACCAGCGGCATTTCCTGCAAATAGGTAATAACCAGATCGGGGCCACGCCCCAAATTGGACAGAGCTTTCGCTCCATCCAGGTAATCTTCAAGACCTGCTGGCGACATAATACGTGCGGCTTCATGGAATGTTCCTTCCAGTACATCTCGTATGGCTGGAACATCCTCAAGGAATTCTTCGTAATCTTCGAGTTTTATGCTCATCGTTGTAAAGCCTCGTTACAGAGGCGCAATGATCGGTCTGTAGAGATAAAAAATCACAAGGATTGATCTCTGTCTCACATCCACCAGGATGTTGTCAGACGTTTCTATGCCTCTGCATTAAACAGAATTAACCAAAGAATGTTTGTACTGCGGCATCCAGGGTATCACGCATATCCGGATCATCCGTTAATGGTGTGACCATTGTCATGCTACAGGCATAACCAGGCTCAATGCCTTTGCTGATTAATTGTCCTGCGTACACTAATAAACGGGTTGAAATACCTTCATCCAGACCATGGCCTTTCAGGTTACGTGCACGGTGAGCTATCTGCACTAATTTACCTGCTGTTTCTGTATCAACACCAGATTCTTTTGCAACAATAGCCACTTCGATTTCTTCAGAAGGATAATCAAAGTCAAGGCCGCCAAAACGTTGTTTAGTCGACTGTTTTAAATCTTTCATCAAACTTTGATAGCCCGGATTATAGGAAATAACCAGCTGAAAATCAGGATGGGCTTCAATTAATTCACCTTTTTTATCTAAAGGTAATGTACGGCGGTGGTCAGTCAACGGGTGAATAACAACGGTGGTATCCTGACGAGCTTCAACCACTTCATCAAGATAGCAGATAGCACCCATTCGTGCTGCAGTAGCCAGAGGACCATCCTGCCATTTGGTGCCGTCTTTATCTAACAGGAAGCGCCCAACCAGATCCGATGCGGTCATATCTTCATTACAGGCAACGGTAATGAGTGGACGATTAAGTTTGTGAGCGATATACTCCACAAATCGAGATTTACCACATCCGGTCGGGCCTTTAAGCATCATCGGCATACGTGCATTGTAGGCCGCTTCATAAAGCTCTACTTCATTGGCAACAGGCTCATAATATGGCTCATTTTTAATAATGTACTGTTGTGGATCAACTGTATTTTCTGACATGATACACCCTTTATTGATGTTTCGTATTGTGGTAAAAAATGAATTTTTTTAATTACTGGTCACTGTAAGTTTCATATTCACCATCCCAGCCAAGTTTTTTGGCTTTTTCTACGGCTTCGCCATAAATTCTCTGGTGACGTTCAAACAGTTCTTTTGGTAAATGGCTGACCAGGCAACCATATTTATCCCATTCAGCATTAACCTTGTCTAATAATGCATCTATTCCCTGTATATTCCAGCCTTTGCAGGTTTCATCTTCTGGAATTAACTGGAACACTCTGGCATCCCTGACGGCTTTACCAATGGTGGTCATACCACCAAACATATCTTCATCGATGCCTACATATTTATCAGATCTTGACATAATTTTTTCACACTCTAGTATCGAGCTACAATTAAGCTAAAAGCGGGCTAAATAAAACCATTATTATTTATAAAAAAACCCCTGCCTGCAAGCACAGAGCAGGAGTTTTACTGGTTTATATCACAGCAGCAGATTAAACCGCCTGACCGTGATAGATAACCATAGAAGCACCCGCACACTGGGCAAAGTTATCCAGACCTAACAGACGCACATGGTTGTTAGGGTGGGCTTTGTGACATGCTTCACATTCAGCCAGGATAGCGTCTATGTCTGTTTCACCAAACATAGGCAGTTTCCACATATACCAGTAACTGCCGGAAGCATTTTGTGGTTCAGTGTGCTCAACAGATGGATTCCATCCTTTAGAGACAATAAATTCAATTTGCTGACGGATCTGGTCTGCATCCATCGCTGGCAGATAAGAGAAAGTTTCAAACTTACGGCTATCAGTATTGCCCAGGCTTGATTTATAATCTTGTACATCACTCATTGTGATTACTCCAATAAATAATTAATTCAGTTTAAATTCAACCCCTCTTACTCCTTAACATAGAGCAAGAGAGTGATTTGTTAAAAGCTTAATGTGTCACTTTACTTATGAAACTCTTTATTTATGAGAAACATCCAGCTTATCAACAGTGTCAAATTCAAATTTGATTTCTTTCCATGTTTCCATGGCGGCAGCCAGTTCAGGGCTGTTCTTAGCGGCAGTAGTAAGGATGTCCTTACCTTCTTTTTCCAGCTCACGACCCATATTACGTGCTTCAACACAAGCCTCAACCGCAACACGGTTAGCAGCAGCACCTGCAGCATTACCCCAAGGGTGACCCAGAGTACCACCACCAAACTGCAGTACAGAATCATCACCGAAGATGTTAACCAGTGCTGGCATGTGCCATACGTGGATACCACCAGAAGCCACTGGAATCACACCAGGCATAGAGCCCCAATCCTGGTCGAAGAAAATACCACGTGAACGATCTTCTTTAACATAAGAATCACGCATGATATCAATCCAGCCCAGAGTTGCTTCACGGTCACCTTCCAGCTTACCAACAACAGTACCTGAGTGCAGGTGATCACCACCAGACAGACGCAGAACTTTAGTTAATACACGGAAGTGAATACCGTGGTGCGGGTTACGGTCAAGTACCGCGTGCATAGCACGGTGAATATGCAGTAACATACCATTATCTTGACACCATTGTGCCAATTGAGTATTCGCTGACAGACCACCCGTCAGGTAATCGTGCATAATAATTGGTGCGCCAATTTCTTTAGCATATTCAGCACGACGCATCATTTCATCAGAAGTAGGCGCAGTAACGTTCAGGTAGTGACCTTTACGCTCACCCGTTTCAGCTTCTGCTTTATGGATGGCTTCCATAACAAAGTCAAAACGGTGCTTCCAGCGCATAAATGGCTGTGAGTTAACGTTTTCATCATCTTTGGTGAAGTCAAGACCACCACGCAGACCTTCATAACAGGCACGACCGTAGTTTTTAGCTGACAGACCCAGTTTAGGCTTAATAGTACAACCTAACATTGGACGACCATATTTGTTCATGATGTCACGTTCAACATGGATACCTTGTGGTGGTCCATTACAGGTCATAACATAGGCAACTGGGAAACGGATATCTTCCAGACGCAGAGCACGCAGTGCTTTAAAGCCAAATACGTTACCAACCAGAGAAGTCAGTACGTTTACTACAGAACCTTCTTCAAACAGGTCAATCGGGTATGCGATAAATGCATAGAAACAGGTGTCATCACCTGGTACATCTTCAATCGCATAGGCACGACCTTTGTAGTAATCCAGGTCAGTTAACAGGTCAGTCCATACTGTTGTCCAGGTACCTGTTGAAGATTCTGCTGCCACAGCGGCAGCAACTTCTTCACGAGGAACACCATCTTGTGGTGTTACTTTAAAACAGGCAAGAAGGTCAGTGTCTTTTGGAGTGTATTCAGGCATCCAATACGTTTCGCGGTATTCTTTTACACCAGCGTCATAAACTTTAGCCATTACTAGCATCCTCTATCGTTACGTTTAATTTGACCGGGATAGATATTATCTCCGGCCCCAAAACTTACTTAATCGTTTCAGACAGCGTGTTGCTCATCTGAGTTGAGTCACTATAATAAAAAAAAAACATTTATAAAAATTAATAGTTGTTATAAACTTAATATACATTTGTTTATGGTAATAATTATGCACCTGACTTTACAACAACTTAAGTTGTTTGAATCTGTCTATCGAAACAGCGGTTACACCCGTGCGGCTGAAGAACTTCACCTGACTCAGCCTGCTGTTTCTATCCAGGTAAAACGGCTTGAAGAACAGGTAGGATTACCCCTGTTTGAGTCTGTAGGCAAGAAGATATTTCCCACTATGGCGGGCAAAGCCACCTATGAAGCCAGCCTGGATATATTAAATAGAGTCTCCTCCCTGAAGAACTCTATTGAGGACTTAAAAGGGGTAGTGAAGGGTCCTCTGCAGATGTCAGTGGTCACCACAGCCAAATATTTTATGCCTCATCTATTGGGAAGTTTTTTAAAAGATTATCCTGAAGTTGAACCCAAATTAAAATTCACCAACCGTGCTCGTGTTGTAGAACGTTTAATGAATAATCAGGATGATTTCGTCATTATGGGGCAAATTCCCAGTAATCTTCAACTTGAAAGTTATCCTTTTCTGGAGAATATACTCGTCGCTGTTGCGCCGCCGGATCATCCTATGGCAAACAAGAAAAAAATTAGCCTTGAGCGATTAATCAAAGAACGTTTCTTGCAACGTGAACCCGGTTCAGGTACGCGGATGGTCTTTAATAAATTGCTGGAACAAAAGGGTATTCAGATTGGACCGTATATGGAGCTGGGCAGCAGTGAAGCAATAAAACAAGGTGTTATGGCAGGCCTGGGTCTGGCTGTAATATCACTGCATAGCTTACGTCTGGAATATGAGACAGGAAAACTTGCGATACTGGATGTAGAGGAGCTGCCGCTGAAAAGACGCTGGTATGCTGTGCATTTAAAAGGAAAAACACTCTCCCTGACGGCTAAAACGTTTCTCGATTATGTCCTTGAAAATAGCCACCGAGTACTGAATGATGAAGAGCAATAATGTGTTTTTTAAGTAACCTTAAATTTTGTCATATTGTTTCTTCGTTTTTGAGTCCCATCTAATAAGTATGGACATCTCTGCACTTAAAAATTTATTACTTCAAGGTCAGGATAGCGTCATTTTACGTTTCGGACTGGGTAATGCTTTGTTCAAATCAGGACAGGCTTGCGAGGCTATCCCGCATTTGAAAGCAGCAATCGAATTTGATCCGGAATATTCAGCAGCCTGGAAAATTTTAGGTAAAGCATTAGTTGAAACTGGAGATAAAGAGCAGGCGATTGAAGTTTATGAAAAAGGCCTCTTAGTGGCAGAAAAAAAAGGTGATAGACAAGCGGTCAAAGAAATTCGAGTTTTTTTAAAACGTCTGACGAAATAAAAAATACTGAATGGAATTCTGGTTATGAAATTTATGCCTGTCAAGCTGATGCCTGTAGAGTCAGCACTGCAAACTATTCTGCTCTACCATCAACAAACGAAACACCATTTTCAGCGTTATGCATCAGGTCCTGATGGTTTAGACTGGAAAAATCAGCCTGAGGCATTTAGGACCTTTGAAGGCTGTGCTGAACTGGAACTACCATTACTTGTGCAGCCGACAAGTGTATCGTATAAAGACTTATATCACCCGGAAAAAAACGCATGTCAAGCACTTACATTAACCAATATTGCGCAGTTATTGGAATTGTCGCTGGGTCTTTCTGCATGGAAACAATACGATAATACTCGCTGGGCGCTGCGTTGCAATCCATCAAGTGGTAACTTACATCCAACTGAATCTTATATTATCACCGAAGACCTTGAGGAAATTTCAGAGGGTGTCTATCACTATGTGAGCCGGGATCACATTCTGGAGAAACGTTGTCAATTTAGCCTTAAGAAATCAATATTGCCAGACAACTCCTTCCTCATAGGTCTGTCTTCAATACCTTGGCGAGAAGCATGGAAATATGGTGAACGTGCCTTTCGCTATTGTCAGCTTGATACAGGGCACGCCATGTCATCTATTTGTTATGCAGCTGCCACACTAGGCTGGCAAGCACATATTGTGACTTCTGTCAGTGATACTGATGTTGCCACTCTTTTAGGCCTTGATCGAGATGCTGACTTTACCGCAGCAGAACGTGAGTATCCGGACGTGATGTTATTGATAACGACACAGAAAACAGACTTAGATGATAAGCCTTTTGTATTAAAAAATATTTCCCTGAAAGAAATAGTGGAACAGGCATGTAAAGGCCGGTGGTCCGGGCAGGCTAACGTGCTTTCTGCACACCACCTTGATGACTGGCCCATTATTTCTGAAGCAGTACAGGCGTGTATTAAGCCTGAAACGGATGAACTTTCATGGTGTGCTCCAGCCTTAGCTGAGCCTGTTTTAGAATCTGTTTCAGACAAGCCGGCAAGCACGATAATTAAACAAAGACGAAGTGCACAGGGATTTGATGTCAGTGCTTGTTTGACTAAGTCGTTATTGACAAAACAAATGCTGTATCGAATGCTGGATTTAACCTTGTCGCGTCAAACCATACCACCCTGTGATGTCATGCCATGGCAATCCAGGATTCATCTGCTCATCTTTATTCATCAAGTTGATGGGCTTGAGCCGGGTTTGTATTGTTTTTTACGTACTGATGACATAGAAAATAAACTTAAAGCCAGCTTACAGCAAGATTATGAGTGGCTTAAACCAGAGGATTGCCCGGAACACCTGCAATTGTTTCGTTTAATCGTCGGAGATGCTAGAGAGGCTGCTAAAACCTTATCTTGTCATCAAGATATTGCCGGTGATGGTGTGATTAGTTTCGGGATGATAGCAGAATATCAGGCTCATTTGACGCATAAGCCCTGGACTTATCGGCAACTGTTTTGGGAAGCGGGTCTCATTGTTCAGGTGTTTTATCTGGAAGCGGAAACAATTGGGCTGCGAGGTACGGGGATTGGGTGCTATTTTGATGATGGAGTCCATAATCTGATTGGCTTAAATGAGGGGGATTATACCTTTCAGAGCCTTTATCATTTTACCCTGGGCAAAGCACTTACAGATTGTCGCTTACAGACTTTACCCCCTTATGACCATTTACAGCGCAGTGAACAGAAATAGTACCTCGACACATTAGTTTTGATCAGTTGAATTTTCATTTTAACAGTGGCAATTGTTCAACAGTCAGCAAAACTTCAAGGCTCCTTG
>JAHXHI010000125.1 GCA_025656775.1 gamma proteobacterium symbiont of Bathyaustriella thionipta | reverse complement strand
ATGATTTTCTCTTTCTACTCATTTTTAGGTTCCCCATTAGGTTAGCTCTTATATCTTAACCTATTGTCCAGTTTTCGGGGTCCACTATAAATCATGCTGAATAGTTACACAATATAATGTATTGATGGAGCTATTGAAATTTATAGGCTATGAAAAAGAACATCAACCTTCTGCGAAAATGATTCATGAATCATTGTTTGGAGATAGAAAAGATACCTTTCGAAAAGGGCGTATCAACAGCTGGAAAACAGATATACCTGTAAAGTTTCATGATGAAATAAACACTGAGTTGGAGTGTGTGATGAAACAATGGGGATATGATATTTGATAGGTCAATATTTTATTGCAGGATAGAAGACCATTGAATGCGAAAAATTAAGGTTATGAAATAATTAATGTTACTATACTATAATCTCATGCGATACTAAGCTCAATGTTGCAAGTCATAAATGTTGTCGCAAACACAAAATCAAACTGAAGGTTTACAATGATTAAGACAGCATTGTCTCTATCTCACTTAAGCTTAATAAATGAAATTCTGTTATTTGCTTCAAATGAATGCAGGATAGTTGTCTGATGCCAGAAAAAAAAGATGTCACTCCTGTTTTTATTTTTTCACTGCCTCGTGCTGGTTCTACTTTATTACAACGGATTATTACTACCAACAAAGATGTTTCATCAACTGCTGAACCATGGGTACTACTCCCTTTCCTTTATGGTTTGAGAAAAGAAGGTGTATATGCAGAATATTCACATTTTTCTGTTTATGATGCATTGCAGGATCTTTGTAAGTATCTGCCCAATGGAAAAGATGATTATTTATCTGCAGTTCGAATAGCAGTTAAGCAGATCTATTCGGTGTCTTCTGATGACGGTAGTCGGTTTTTTCTGGATAAAACACCACGTTATTCATTAATATCAAATGATATAATCCGTATGTTTCCTGAAGGACGATTTATCTTTCTCTGGAGAAATCCTCTAGCAATTATTGCATCAATGGTTGAGACTTTTTATGATGGAAAGTGGGATGTTTTTCATTCTAAAATAGATTTGTATAATGGGATAGAAAATCTGATCAAAGCCTTTGATTCAAATGCTTCAGGTGTTTTATCCATTCGTTATGAAGACCTTGTTCAATATCCAGAAGAGACCCTTGAAGCAATAGGTGAATTTTTAGATATAGAATATAATAAATCAACTCTAAGTGAATTTTCCAATATCCAATTAAAAGGTGGTATGGGGGACCCCACTGGAGTAAAAAAATATAAAACTTTAAGTCTTAAATCTTTAGACTCATGGCAGACAACTCTTGCATCGCCATGGCGCAAAGCCTGGTGTCGACGTTATTTGCATTGGTTGGGGAAAAAACGTCTTTCATTAATGGGCTATGATTTAGATATTTTATTGTCTGAAATGAACGAAATTCCTAATAACTGGAATACTTTTATGGGTGATGCTTTACATACTGTTTATGGTCAAATTTATTGTCTCTTTGAATTTAAAATATTAAAGGACAAGTATAAAAAATTAATTCAGAAAAAACGTGTAAAGAAACATGACTGATAATCGTTTGGTAATTCAATCACAGAATAGTTTCAAGCTGGCTATAAAAGGTAGTATCCTGGCGCCATTAGTTTATTATGCTTATGTGACATTTCAACGATTAATTAAAAAACTAAAAGGATTATCTGACTCCAGAAAAAATATGGCAGCAATTAATACTATGTCAAGTAAGCGCCAGATGGTTTTAATAAGTGAACAGCATAGAGCCTGGTTGTGTCGTAGTAATGTTATAGATGATTTGCCTGGGATTGATATTTGTGTAGTAACTCATAATAGTGCCGAATTGCTAGATAGTTATATTAATAGTTTGCTTGCTCAAGACTATCCCTGTAATAAAATCAGTATTTATTTTGTTGATAATAATTCATTTGATCAAACTATTGAAAAACTAGAGTTGTTTCAAAGGGAATTTCAATCACAGTTTCGGGCGTTCAATATCTATCAAAAGTCAAGCCAGATCATAGGGGGAGGGCTTGATTTTGCTATTCGTCAGGGGCAATCAGATTATATGCTGATAAGCAGTATTGATATTATCTACCATAAGGATGCCATAATCAAAGTAGTGGCCATGGCTTTGTCTGATGATGAACAGGTTGCTACCTGGGAGTTAAGACAAAAACCCTATGAGATATCAAAATATTATGATCCAGTGACTTTAGAAACTTCATACTCCTCTCATACTTGTGTGTTGATGCGACGTGCTGTCTATAACAATGTTGGCGGCTATGAGCCAAAACTGCTTATCTGTGGTGATAATATTGAACTTTCCTATCGTTTCAGGCGTGCAGGCTATATCCTCAAATATGTTCCTTCGGCAATTGTACAGCTCAATCTGGATAAAAAAACGTCTGAAGACAATTATTTATCCCTTAGTAACAGTCTTCTCTCCAATGCTTATATTCGCCTTTGCTATGGTGACTGGTATGATAAGTTATTAATTTTCCCATTACAGCTTACTGCTTTGATACGTGGGGCTGGTTTTAAAGGTAGTCGTCGTTTAATAATAAAAAATTTAATGCAGTTAATTAAAAATTTTTTAACCTTTTTTGAAATAGAAAAGAATAATAATGACATTTTTTTTCCTTTTAGGGGAAAGGATTTTGAACTGGACAGGGAGGGTGATTGTTATGAATGTCGTGAGCTTGATAGCAATAATTTACCTTTAGTAAGTATTGTCACTCGTACCTATAAAGGCCGGCAATTCTGGCTAAAAGAATGTATTGCCAGTGTTTTGAATCAAACTTATCCTAATATACAGCATGTGATTGTTGAAGATGGGGGAGATGATATGTTGCCGTTGGTAGAAGAAGTTAAGCAGGCTTATAATGGGGCCCAAAATATTACTTATAAATCGCTCACCAAACTTGGTCGGTCTCGTGCAGGAAATGAAGGTTTATTAATATCTAAAGGACAATGGGTGATGTTCCTGGATGATGATGATCTGTTGATGCCGGATCATGTAGAAGTACTTGTTAATGAATTACAAAATAATGAAGAAATAGATGCGGCTTACACCTTGGCATGGGATGTTGTAACAGTCATGAAAAATAGTCAGAATGTTATTGCCTACACAGAAATGAGCTATGAAACACCAGATAAATATTTCCAGAATTTTTCATTGGATGTGTTATTGTACCAGAATTATATCCCTATTCAAGCTATCCTTTTTAAAAAAGCACTGTATGATGAGTATGGTGGTTTTGATGAGGAAGTTGAATATTTGGAAGATTGGCTTTTGTGGACAAAATATGCAATCAACCATCGATTTAAATTCGTGAAGAAGACAACATCGCTGTTTCGAACACCTTACGTCAAATCAGAATTAATTCGTCGTAAAATAAAACTTGATTCAGTATATAATGTTGTGATGTCCAAACAGCATGAAATTTTAAGTCAATATCAGCATTAAGTGTGACTGAATCTATAGGGTAGTGCATTTTGCAGGAATGTAACGATACAGCAATAAAGCGAGATATTCATCTCTCAGTGATCAGTCACCATCATGCTGAACTGGTTCAACTCTTACTAGTGGATCTGGCTAGATTAGCCTGTGCTCAACGGTTGCAAGTTACACTTATCAGTAATATTCCTGAAGCTATTGAACTAAAACTGGATGACTTATCGTTTCCTGTTAAGCATATCATCAATAAAGCTCCTATTGGTTTTGGTGAAAACCATAACCAGGCTTTTAATCACTTACCATTGCCTGATGAGCGAAATTTTTTTCTGGTGATCAATCCGGATGTGCGCATTTATGAGGATGTCATTTCTTCTTTGGTCCAAAAATTGTCAATAGATAACAAAATAGGGGTTATTGCGCCACGAGTCATAAACAACGAAGGTGATGTTGAAGACAGTGCCAGACCATTACCCACGTTTACCAGTTTGCTAAAAAAAATATTTGGACATAGATCTGAATGGAATCATCAGGGGAAAAATCATTGCCAACCTGACTGGATTGCAGGTATGTTTATGTTGTTTCGTATTGATGTTTATGAGCAGCTAGGTGGATTTGATAAAAAATTCTTTTTATATTATGAAGATGTCGATCTTTGCAGCAGACTTTGGTTACAAGGCTATTCTGTGCAAGTCGATATTTCTGCTGTAATTGTTCATAATGCGCAGCGGGCAAGTCATCGAAAATTAAAATTTTTATTGTGGCACCTGTCTAGTATGGCTTTGTTTCTAACATCAAGAGTTTATCGCAAAGTCAAACTATTGCACAAACATAGATAATTATTGATTTGTTGTTGAATAGAATATAATGATTAAAATGAAAATTAATTTGCCAGATGAATATCTGGCGGCATCATAATATGCTGCCATCTCAACCTCTTATTTCAGTAATCACAATTAATTATAATGATGGAGATAAGTTAGAAAAAACCATCAAAAGTGTAATTGATCAAGATTATGAGTTTGTTGAATATATAATTGTTGATGGCGGATCTTCTGACAAAAGTCCTTCTGTGATTAACAAGTATGCCGGCAGCATATCTACGATAGTGAGTGAATCGGATGATGGTTTGTATGATGCGATGAATAAAGGAATTAAATATGCTACCGGTGACTGGGTCATATTTATGAATAGTGGCGACTATTTTTATGATTTGTCAGTATTAAGCCGTATATTTTCTATTGAAGACAGGACGAAACAAAATATAATCTATGGTGATCGGGAAATACGTTATGATAGTTTTTCCAGGAAACAATTAGCAACTCATGTGCAGAAAAAACTATGGAAGGGTATGCTTTTTTCTCACCAAAGTATGTTTACTAGAAGAAAGCTGTTAGATGAAAATTCCTTTCAATATCAATTGTTTCCTATAGCTTCAGATTTTGATTTGATATATCGCTTATCCAGGAGTGAAACGTTTTATTATTGTGGTTTACTGATTGCATCCATTGATGTAGGAGGTGTATCAGATACCAATAGGCTTCAGGCTATCTGGGAAAGGTATAAAACATTGGAGCACTATTGTGATCATTCCTTTTATAAAAAAGCTTATTATGTTTATTTAATATTAGATTCGCTATTAAGAAGTATGCTAAAAAATATTATTCCCAAACCACTTGTTGCATTAATCATCAAGATGAAAAGAGCATAATTGTAAAAGCAGTATTTGTCTATTGGTGAGTCAAATAATTTCACGTAAATAGATGAGTTTAAGTAAAGGAAAACCTGATGGCTGCAGTATTATCAAAATATACAGATAATAGAGATAATAACTTTAATTTAATTCGTTTTATTGCGGCAACAATAGTTTTATATTTTCATAGTTTCCCTTTGGCGCTTGGACCTGGTTTTCCTGAACCAGTGGGTCGATTAATCGGAATGCCATTGGGGGGGATTGCTGTTGACATATTTTTTGTAACGAGTGGATTTCTCATTGCGAGTAGTTTTTTTTCAAGAAAAAATATCATTGCTTTTATTTGTGCCAGAGTATTAAGAATATATCCCGCTCTTATAATGGCTGTTATCTTTTGTGTGTTTTTCGTAGGGCTGTTTTTTACCACAAATGCAGCAGTAGATTATTTTTCTGATCCCCAGACAGTTAAGTTTTTTAAAAGAAATGTTACGCTGTTCTGGGGTGTAAAATACGATCTTCCTGGTGTTTTCTCAGATAATCCATTTAAAAATGCTGTAAATGGTTCTCTGTGGACCTTGCCTTATGAAGTGAAAATGTATAGTTATCTGGCAATTATTGGTTCAGTCCTTTTTTATATTCAGCGGCGCTTTAGTAAGAACATTCTAAAAATTACATTTTTGAGTATTGCTATTCTGGCGGTTAGTATAAATATTATCAATCACTTTGAGGTGATTACATCTGTTAAATTCAGTCATTTATTTTCAATGTTTTTTGTTGGTGCTGCATTTTATTTATATCGAGATAATATTTATCTATCTTCAAGGTTATTTCTATTGATTTTCATGACACTGGTAGTGTCCATTATTAATAAAGATTTATTCTTTATTGTTTACTCTATTTTATTACCTTACATGATATTTTATATTGCATATGTTCCGTCAGGCAACATTCGAACCTTTAATAAAGCAGGTGATTATTCTTATGGAATATATATTTATGCATTTCCTGTGCAACAATCAATTGCTGCAATATTGCCCGGAATATCGGTATTCAGTATGGTGCTGTTATCTTTTGGGATTACCTTTGCCCTTGCTTTTTTATCCTGGCATCTCATAGAAAAGAAATTTTTAAAAATGAAGGGAAGTTATGTATTGTTTGAGAAAATGATTAAAAATGTACGCTAAGAGGTGTACATGTTCATAAATAGGTCGTTAATAAGTGAGAGATTTTTGTGTCAAACGTTTTAATTACAGGAAGCAATGGCTTTGTCGGTCAATATCTTGCTCATTATTTGTCTGGAGCAGGTGATGATGTTATCAGGGCTTATCGTCATTTGCCTGACAAAATCTCTATGGAGTCAAAAGCACACTTCGCAGTGGGCAATATTGATGCCCAAACTCAGTGGCAGCTTGCTTTAACTGATGTTGATTGTGTCGTTCACCTGGCTGCCAGAGTGCATGTTATGCAGGAGACTGACGCAGATCCTCTAGCCGCTTTTCGTGCGGTGAATACCGAAGGTACTCTAAATCTGGCAAGGCAGGCAGTGGCTGCCGGAGTGAAGCGTTTTATTTATTTAAGCTCTATCAAAGTAAATGGTGAGCAAACGAGTGACATTCCCTTTAGCGCAGACGATCAGCCAAATCCACAGGATCCCTATGCGATTTCCAAGTTTGAAGCAGAACAACAATTATTGGCTTTGGGCCGGGAAACCGGGCTTGAAGTGGTCATTATTCGTCCCCCTCTTGTTTATGGCCCGGCGGTTAAAGGTAATTATAGCCGGTTGATTAAACTGGTCGATAAATCACTGCCTCTGCCGCTGGCAGGTATTAATAATGCCCGCAGCCTGGTCAATATCCAAAATTTATGCTCATTAATCCAGACCTGTCTGCTTCATCCTGAGGCGGCAGGTGAGATTTTTCTTGTCAGTGACGGTCAGGATTTATCAACCTCTGAATTATTTGCGCAAATTGCTCAGGCACTGGGTAAAAAAAGCCGCTTGTTTTATTTACCCTCAGGTTTAATTAAGCTTTTAACGTATATGCTGGGACGTCAATCAGAGTATGAACGTCTGTTTGGTTCTTTGCAGGTTGATATTAGTAAGAACAAACAGCTGCTGGACTGGCAGCCTGAGGTATCGATTCAGTCGGCTATGCTAACAACAGTGAAAAAGCGTGCAGGCTGACTTACTGCTTTTAAACTGAAAATATATATTTTAAAATAGGTTGTTGTGAACCTCTTTTTATACGGACAGCGATACAGGCAAGTACCCACTCACTTTTATGGATAATATTATTCTCTTTCTGTCTTTTGTTCTGTCACTTGGTTTGACTTATGTGGTCAGGCTGCTGGCCTTAAAAAAGAACATTATTGATACGCCCAACGAACGTAGTTCCCATACGAACCCTACACCACGAGGGGGCGGGCTTGCGATTGTCATCAGTTTTTATCTTGTAGTTATGGTCTTTTTTTTACAGGGAAGGCTGGAAGACTCTGTTTTTATTGGTCTTATGGGTTTATTGAGTATTGCTGTGATTGGTTTTATTGACGATCATGATCATATTCCAGCGCGTTATCGTCTATTGGTTCATTTTGCGGCGGCTGCCTGGGCTTGTTTCTGGTTCGGCATTATTCCCTGGAATCATCATGACAATCTGCTGATAATGATTGGTTTATGGGGAATCAGCCTGTTTTATCTGGTCTGGCTCCTTAATCTCTATAATTTTATGGATGGTATTGACGGTATTGCCAGCATTGAGGCAATGACTGTTATTGGCAGTGCTGTATTGCTGCTATTGTTTGATTCTGTGCAGCTTGTTGTTGAGGGTGCTCAGGTATACAGTACGGGCTTGCCAATTGAATTATTGATGGCCTTAATCGTAATACTCCTTGGTTTTTTAATCTGGAACTGGCCGCCCGCAAAAATCTTTATGGGGGATGTAGGCAGTGCTTTCCTGGGGATATTAATTGCCGGCTTTTCACTCATAACGGCCAATAACGGTAGTCTGGACTTTCTTATCTGGATAATTCTTCTGGCTGTTTTTATCACCGATGCGACCTATACTTTAATGGTACGTTTGTTTCGAGGTGATAAAATATATGAAGCACATCGAAGCCATACTTACCAGATTTTATCAAGGCGCTTTGGACATAAACGGGTGACACTGGGTGTGTTGGTGATTAACTTGTTCTGGCTGTTACCTCTGGCCTGGCTGGGACATCATTATAGTCAGTTACTCATGATTTCTATTGTTCTGGCCTATGTACCGCTGGTTATTCTGGCTATGAGACATGGCGCAGGTCATAAGAACTAATTGGACGTATTCGGACTACATTTTTATGCTTAAAAAAGAAATATCAACTCATACCAAACAATTTATATTAATTCTTGCGGATTTGATATGGTTACCTCTGGCATTGTGGCTGGCCATTGTTTTACGCTGGGGAGAGCAGCATTACACCGTTGATATCAGAGATATCATTGTCTATATAGTGAGCACATTTTCCAGCGTTATTGTGTTTTTACGTCTGGGGATTTACCGGGCAGTGATCCGTTTTATGGGCAATGAGGCTATTATTGCAGTGCTTAAAGGCATTTCTATTTCTGCTCTCATTATTGGTACAATGGTTTTTCTGACACGAGCAGAGGGTATTCCTCGCTCAATTCCGTTTATCTATTGGGGAATCGCCCTGTTTTTTGTGGGTGGTTCTCGCTTTTCTGTGTGGCTGTATTATCAGTCTATTTTAAAGAAAAAGAGTGAAAAGGTCGCTATCTATGGTGCAGGTGATGCGGGTCGTCAGCTATTAACCGCATTGAAACAAGGCAGTGATTATCAGGTCGCGGTTTTTATTGACGATAATCGTAATATCAAAGGACGCGTGATTAATGGTGTTAAGGTCTTTCGTCCGCATCATTTAAAAAACCTTATCGCTCAAGATGGCATTACACAAATTTTATTAGCGATGCCATCTGTACCAGCTTATCAAAAGCGTAAGATAATTACCAATCTGGAATCTTTGCCAGTGCATGTAAAAACCATTCCAATTCTGGCTGATATCGTCAATGGCAAGGCAAAAATTGAAGAATTGCGTGATGTGGCAATTGAAGATTTGCTGGGGCGTGACTCGGTAGCACCTGATAACCAGTTGTTTGAGCAGTGTATAAAAAATAAAGTGGTACTGGTTTCAGGTGCCGGAGGCTCCATCGGCTCAGAGCTTTGCCGACAAATTATCAAACATGAACCGCAACATCTTATTTTATTTGAGCTTTCAGAATTTGCACTGTATTCCATTGAACAGGAACTGCAAAAACTCATTGACCATGATATCCAGTTAACCGCATTGCTGGGTTCAGTACAGGATCAAAAGCGCTTACAAAGTATTTTTACCGCCTATGGCGTCAATACTGTTTATCATGCCGCTGCCTATAAGCACGTACCCATAGTGGAAGAGAATATTGTTGAAGGGATCCGAAATAATATCTTTGGCACTCGACGAGCAGCAGAAGCAGCCTTTGCCAGTGATGTAGAAACCTTTGTGCTTATTTCGACTGATAAGGCGGTACGTCCGACCAATATTATGGGCACAACCAAGCGTTTTGCTGAAATGGTACTGCAGGCGCTGGCAAAACAGGGTGAAGCTCAAGGAACACGTTTCTGCATGGTTCGTTTTGGTAATGTGCTGGGCTCATCGGGCTCGGTTGTGCCCTTGTTTAATAAACAAATAAAACAGGGTGGTCCGGTGACGGTCACACATGCAGATATTGTGCGTTATTTTATGACCATTCCTGAAGCGGCTCAGTTAGTATTGCAAGCGGGTTCTCTGGGGCAGGGTGGCGATGTGTTTGTGCTGGATATGGGCGAATCGGTAAGAATTTCAGATTTGGCAAAAAAAATGATCCATCTTTCAGGCTGTGATGTTAAAGATGAATCAAACCCTGAGGGTGATATTGAAATTGTTTATACCGGATTACGTCCGGGAGAAAAGCTCTATGAAGAATTATTAATTGGTGATAATGTGACAGGTACACAGCATCCGAGGATCATGCGTGCCGAAGAAAAAATGCTGCCTATGACCACTATTAATGAAAAAATGGTGTTGCTTGATGAAGCGTGTAATGATTTTAATGTTTCATGGGTGCGAGAAATATTACTCGAGAGTGAAACAGGTTATGTGCCGGATAATACCCAGCCAGCAGATTTGCTTTGGTGTGAGTTGAAGAAGAAAGAGAATAACGTGGTGAATGGTCAGTGGTAAATGTTGCAAATAACAGGTGTCCGCATCTATCTGCTTCATACCGATAAAAATAAATGAGTACTTATTCCTGTAGGGCTCAGAATTCGCCCGAAAGTCATGACTGTTGCTGCAATTATTGCCGGTTTACTAGCAATCATGTTAACTTCTGGAACCGGCTCTGAAGTGATGCAGCGTATTGCCGTACCAATGGTAGGCGGTATGATCAGTGCTATGCTGCTGACTTTAGTTGATTATACCGGCTTTGTTTTTACTTTATCATGGTCGAACTTTGTTGCGTGGCTAGTCCCATTCACCTGTTAAATGATGCATTAGATCATCTGTTTCCAGCTCTGAAATCACCTTACCGCGTACTGAATTGCCCGATTCATGTACCGATTCTTTATTATGAGTGAGCAGTGGATGCCATGATGGTAATGGTTTTCCTTCTGCTAAAAGGCGGTAACTGCAAGTCGTCGGCATAAAATAAACCTGTTCAAGGTTATCGCTATCCAGTGTTACACACTCCGGTACCAGTACACTGCGTTGTGCATAATTTTCACAAAGACAGTGTTTTATATCGAGATATTGACAAACCACGTTGGTACTATAGATAATGCCTGTGTCCTCATCTTCAATTTTATGCAGGCAGCATTTTGCACAGCCATCACAAAGCTGTTCCCACTCATTACGAGTGAGTTCATAGAGTGTTTTATATTCCCAGAAATTTGCCATTAATCAGTAGAGACCTGAAGGGTTAAATACATTAAACTTTCAACATTATTATAATGTGTTGAGTATATTAACAAAATCGTATTAGTCTCGCTATACTCAAGCAAAGAGAACGATTATTCAGGATAATAAATTGTTTTTAAGAATTCATTGAAAATAACTATCTTCCTGCTAAGTGGCTGCAATATAATGAGGATAAGAGCCAATATCAATTAAGGGCGACTATTGAAAAAGGATATGTGGTTATGGGGCATTTTATTAAACAGGATGCCACAGATCAGATTTTGCCCCAATAGGTTTTTATTATAAATTAGTGAATGATTAAACAGGAGAATTCAATGTACGGTATTCATGTTAGTGTTGATTGTGATATGGCAGAAGCAGAGCAAAGAGCAGTTGCCGCACTTAAAGCAGAAGGTTTTGGTGTATTGACTGAAATTGATGTCAAAGCAGTACTTAAGAAAAAAATTGATGTTGATCGCAGGCCCTATAAAATCCTGGGTGCCTGCAACCCAGTGCTGGCCAATAAAGCACTGCAGGCAGAACCTGATCTGGGGCTGTTATTACCTTGTAATGTGGTTATACGTGAAGAAGAAGATGGCAGCACTACGATTGCCATTGTTGATCCTGCGGCGATGTTTACCGTGGTGGATAAGCCGGAGATGGCAGAGATGGCCGATGAAGTGCGTGAAATTTTTGAACGTATTATGAGCAGTCTCAAAGGTTGAATTATTTACCCTAAGCGAAAATCAGGCTTTTATAGTGTCAGCTGATAATACCTGACAAATTACCTCCTGTTGCCGTTCAAAGTCATTGACTGGAATTTAATATTTTCTTGTAAATGGTAATCATTCCCGTTAAAGTCTGGTGTTCTGGATATTAATAGGTCTGTTTTATGAAGTTAAAGGTAATTATTCTCGTCTGTTTTTGTGCATTTTTTCATTCACCCCTTGCATTTTCTGATGCGATATCAGTGCTTAAGGCACAGTTAACAATGATGCAGCAGCAGATGCAGGTGATGCAGGATAAATTGGATGCACAGGAAGCCGTTTTAAAAAAACAACAGCAAGTCACACAAGCTATAACACAGCAACAGCCTGTCAGCGTTAAAGATCAGACAGTAAAAAGCGTCACTCATGGCATCGCAAATTCGATGACAATTGCCGGCCTTGTTGAGGTAATTGCTCATAATACCAGTAGTGACGGCTGGTCTGGTGAAACAGCCAGTGATTTAATTCTGGATACCTTCGAATTATCCCTTGATGCATCCGCCAGTGACTGGGCCAGTGCCCATGTATTGTTCCTCTATGAAGATGATGATAATGATCATTTAAATGTCGATGAAGCCTTTATTCGTTTTGCTAATGCAGATGTGACGCCATTTTATCTCACTGCCGGGCGACTGTATGTGCCTTTTGGATCGTTTGGCAGTCATATGATTTCTGATCCGGTAACACTCACATTGGGTGAAACCCGTGAAGATGCTGTACAACTTGGTTTTGCAGCAGACAATGGTTTTTATGGCTCAGCCTATGTTTTTAATGGTGACATTGGCGAAGCCAAAAATGATTATAGTGACACTAATAATAAAATTGATAATTATGGCTTAAATCTTGGTTATAGCTTTACATTTGCTTCTGACACAACACCGTTTGTTCTCGATACCGGTGCTGCTTATATTAACAATATCGCGACATCAGATACCTTAGATGATGTCGTTAACACCCGTTGTGCAGGTGATGCCTGTATTAAAGATTATGTGCCTGGTTTGAGTCTGTATGCCAGTGCTTATTATGGGCAATTCAGTCTCTTTGCTGAGTATGTGACCGCCCTGGATGATTTTAAAATGAATGAGCTGACCGACATTAATAATAAAACACTTAAACCGGGAGCATGGAATCTTGAGGGGGCTTATCATTTTGAACTTGTTGGAAAACAAAGCATAATTGCTCTGGGGTATCAAAAAACACAAGACCTATATTTTGATACTGAAAGTACTGATTTCTTTGAAAAAGCCTGGTTAGTCAGTTTTTCAGTCGCAATTATCGACAATACAACACTCTCGGTGGAGTGGAAACACAGTGATGGCTATGATGAAGTCAAAAAACAGCGTAGAAGTGATGCCGATAAGTTTGATGACGAAAATCTGATGCAGCTTAAACTCTCCTATGAATTTTAACGGCTCAATTTCTACCTGATGAATAGTTGACAGTTGACAGTTTAGAGTCAACACACTTAAAATTACTCATGTACTAATAGCACTACTGTTAATAGTATGACAATCATCTGTAAATTGTAAACTGAATGCCGCAACGTATCGAACAAATCAAACATTGGTTGAAAACAGAACTTCAGGCTGATATTCATAGTTTTGAACCCGCTTCCAATGATGCCAGTTTCAGGCGTTACTTCCGGGTTGTTTTTAATAACTCGATTGCTGAACAAGCCGCAGGCCAGGCATTTATTGTGATGGATGCCCCGCCAGAAAAAGAGGCCATCGCTCCTTTTATTGATATTGCCGCACATTTAGAAGTAACCGGTGTTCATGTGCCTCATATCTATGCTGTTAATGAAGCTTCCGGTTTTATTTTAATGTTTGATTTAGGCAATATCGCTTACCTGTCTCTGCTTAATTCAGAGTCAGGCAGGGAACGGGCTGATAAACTGTACGCTGATGCCATGAGCAGCCTGCTTGTGATGCAGCGGGGAATGCAGTCAGATATACAAAAACAGACGATTGAATTAGCAGATTATGATGCGGCCCGCTTAAAGTCAGAAATGGATCTTTTACCAGACTGGTATATCAAAGTGCATTGTCAACAGACATTGACGGATAGAGAGCAGACTGTATTGGATGATGCCATGAAGCGTTTGGTTGAATCAGCCCAGGAACAGCCCCAGGTGTTTGTACATCGAGATTATCATTCACGTAACTTGATGTTTTATGCAGAACACAACCCCGGAGTGATTGATTTTCAAGATGCCGTAATCGGTCCAGTCACCTATGATCTGGTTTCCTTATTAAGGGATAGTTATATTGCCTGGCCGGATGATAAAGTGTATGAATGGGTGGAGCAATATCGGCAGATGCTGCTCACAGAAGAACTCTTGCAGGAAGATAATAAACAGCAGTTTGTACGCTGGTTTGACTGGATGGGGATTCAGCGACAGCTGAAAGTAGTCGGTATTTTTTGTCGTCTGAATTATCGGGATGGTAAAAGTCATTACCTTAATGACATTCCACAAACACTGGACTATCTTTTTCAAGTCTGTGCCCGCTATCCTGAATTTGAATCTTTATTACAATTGCTGACCCGCCTGGATAATGATAAAGCAGTCACTCTTTTGAATAACACCCGATGAAAGCCATGATACTGGCCGCAGGTCGTGGTGAACGAATGCGTCCACTTACTGATACAACACCTAAACCATTGCTGAAAATTGCAGGTAAAAGTCTGATTGAATATCATATTGAGGGTCTGGTCAAAGCGGGAATAACAGAGCTGATCATTAACCACGCCTGGCTGGGTGATCAAATTGAAGTGCAATTAGGTGATGGCTCATCCTATGGAGCCAGTATTCAATACAGTCGTGAAGGACAGGCACTAGAAACCGCCGGCGGTATTAAACATGCGTTACCCTTCTTTGCTGATGAGCCATTTATTGTGGTTAATGGTGATGTATTCAGTGATTATCCTTTTACACAATTAGTCGATTCCAGTAAGTGCTTACAGACCTCTCAATCAAGTAATAATACTATGGCACACCTTGTTATGGTCAATAATCCTGAACACCATTGTGATGGTGATTTTTATTGTCTCAATCAGCTTGTCTATGATCAACTTTCCGATGCACTGCTGGCAGCAACCGTTCCTCCGCTACAGCGCTATACCTTTAGCGGCATTGCCTGTTATCACCCGGATTTTTTTCGTTCTATCAATGCAGGCAAGCAGGCTCTGGCGCCTATGTTGCGCCATGCTATGACCACACAACAGGTTACGGGGGAAATTTATCAGGGCAAATGGTGGGACATTGGTACTCCGGAGCGGTTAGAGCAATTAAATCTTATCCATAAAAATTAATATTTCTTTTAAAAAATCAGACATAATTTCAGCTATACTTAAAAAGCAGTCAAGTGGTTTATGGTATTTTATTGGTTGTTGTAATTGATCAAAGCAATAGCTTTTATCGCTGTTGTTTATCGTTCATGATTATTCTTCAAAGCGGATGAGAGTATTATTATGGGACAGGAGATCACTCATAGTCATTTTAAAAAAAGTGATTTTGATCGCTATCGTAATAAGCTTGATGCTGAGCTGGCATGGGTAAAAAACTGGTTTAATAAAAAAAATAATGAGCAGATAAAGCATCATACGCCACCATCATTGCCCAGCGTTGGTTTTGAACTTGAAGTCTGCCTGATTGATCATAAGGGACTACCGGCCAGTCTTAATGATGCCTTTTTACAGCGTCTGAAAAACACCCCGATTTATTCACAAGCCAGTCTTGAACTGGCACAATTCAATATTGAACTCAATAGTCTGGTTTTTAAATTAACGACGAATGTCCTGCAGGATTTAGAGCAGGAATTTAAGCGCCTTTGGTCGGCTTGTCAGGCAGTCGCAAAGGAATTAAATTGCAAATTGGTGATGATTGGCAGTTTGCCCAGTTTGCGCGAAGATCACCTGAAATTAACGAATATGTCCCCTATGACACGCTATGCTGCACTCAATGAGCAAGTACTCAGAAGTCGTAAGGGAAAGGCAATTGAACTGGATATTCAGGGTAGTGAAACATTAAAAAGTATTCATCAGGATGTGATGCTTGAAGCCGTTGCCACTTCTTTTCAGTTGCATTTGCAAATGCCTTTTTCTCGCTCGGTGCGTTATTATAATGCGGCAATCATTTTATCTTCACCCATTGTTGCTGTCAGTGCTAACTCACCTTTTTTATTTGGCAAAGCATTATGGTGTGAAACACGCATCCCCGTATTTGAGCAGGCCGTCTCTGTTGGTGGCTTTGATGGCGCTGTATGGCGTTGGAATAGACCTTTGATTTCACCTGAATCTCCCCTGGACGAAGAAAGTTGTGCAAAAGCTGATTCAAACAGAAAAGCCTATCATGTTCGCCTTGAGCATCTAGTTATTCCTGCAGGGCCCACTATTGTTGACAGTATTGCCAATGCTGCATTGTTCTATGGTGCAGTGACTGCAATGGCTAATCAATATAATATTCCGGAGCAGCAATTAGCCTTTGTTCAGGCAAAAGAAAATTTTTACCATGCTGCCAAACAAGGTTTAAAAGCAAAAATTACCTGGCTTTCTGGACAAAGCATTCCCCTTAAAGCATTAATTCTTGACTATATTTTACCACTGGCTAGAGATGGCTTAAGTCAATCGGGGCTTACACGTCAGGATATTGATTATTATCTTGGAATTATTGAACAACGTACTAAAAGCGGACAAAATGGGGCAGCCTGGCAGCGTCGCTATGTTGATAAATACGGAAAAAATATGCAAGCATTGACGCTTGCGTATGAAAAAAATCAGCAAAGTGGACTGCCTGTGCATGAGTGGGAGATAAGTTGAACAGTGTTTAAGCTGACCAGCAAATTAACTAAGGGTGTTATATGTTAACGATTTTAGACTATTTACCTGAAGCGCTATTGGATAAAAAAGCCCATGAGCTGGCTGACTTTTTATCCGGGCCGACATTGTTTCATATGCCTGGTGTTGAGCCATCGCCTTTATTTGTTTCAGTATTGCTGCATGGTAATGAAACCACAGGCTGGGAAGCTGTAAAGTCGTATCTGAGTGAACACCAGCAAAGTAATAAACCTCTGCCTCGTGCAATGTCACTTTTTATCGGCAATATTGCGGCTGCCAGAGAGCATAAAAGGGTTTTACCAGGACAGGTCGATTATAATCGTATCTGGCTTGCTCACCCTTCTAAAGAAGGAAGGATGATGAGTGAAATTTTACAACAAATGAAAGAAAAGCAGGTATTTGCCAGTATTGATTTTCATAATAACACAGGTAGAAACCCGCATTATGCCTGCGTTAATCGTAAGGAACATGATTTTTTCCAACTGGCACATCTTTTTAGCCGGACTGTTGTTTATTTTATAAAACCGGATACCGTGCAGTCGATGGCATTTTCTAAACTGTGTCCGGCAGTGACTGTGGAATGCGGCCAGCCAGAACAAACACATGGTGTGGAACATGCAAAAAATTATTTGCAAAGAGCAATGAGCTTGGGTCAGTTTAGCAATCAGCCGCTTCACCCGGAAGACTTTGATTTGTACCACACAATGGTAACGGTCAAAGTACCCGAGCAATTTAAAATTAGTTTTGCACCAGTGAATCAATCAGATATTCACTTTGAATCAGATGTCGATCGTTTAAATTTTACGGCATTGGAAAAGGGTACACGAGTGGCAAAAATTGATCCTGATAAAGCAATCTATTTGCACGCAATTAATGAACAGGGTGTGGATGTGGCATCACGATATTTTGACTATACTAATGGTGAGATTAGAACTCGATTCCCTGTTATGCCTTCGATGTTAACGACAAAAGAGGAAATAATAAGGCAGGATTGTTTATGTTACCTGATGGAGAGGATCGAAATGGATGATAAGTCTAAAATCTAATATTATTGATGACCGACTAAAGACATCGCATTTAACCCTTAGTGTTTTCCAGTCATTTATGAATCACTTGCGTCAGGATTTTTTAAAATGAGTCATTTCAACATCGATAAAAAAAATCAGAAAAAAATAAACTGCGATGTGACTGATCAACTGCTTTCAAATGTATTTAAACAGAGCAATGAAGCGCTGTTAATTACGGATAGTGATAAAAACATTATCACTGTCAATCAATCACTGACTCGGTACACGGGGTATACCCTTGAGGAGTTACATGGTAAACAAGCACAGCTGCTTATTTCGGGTGAGACTTCTTTAGAAAACTATGAAAAAATGTGGCGGACATTGCAGAGAAATGGAGCCTCACAAGGTGAGTTATCAATTCAGATTAAAGGGGGAAGTTATTTAACAGTATGGGCATCAATTTCCAATATTTTTAATGAGGATATACTCACAAATTATATTATCAGCTTTAGCGATTTCAGTGAAAGAAAAGCTGCTGAAAACTCAATGCATCAATTAGCACATCATGATTCATTAACAGGTTTATACAATAGAATGAGTCTTGAGGGCAGACTGGAACAAGCTCTGCTCACTTCACGCCGTGAGAAAAAATATCTTGCTGTATTCTATATCGATATGGATCACTTTAAAAATATCAATGATACTCATGGACATGATATTGGTGATGGATTATTAATTGAGATAGCTAAACGTTTAAAAAATTCTGTTCGTGAATGTGATATTGTCAGTCGACTGGGAGGTGATGAATTTGTTGTGGTCATAACCATGATGGATGAAAGCATTTTGTCTTCGCCGCTGGCAACTTATATCGTACATATGTTGGGACTACCCTATACTCTATCAGGCGTTTCACTTCACTCCAGCCCAAGCTTGGGTATTAGTATTTTTCCTGATGATGCAGAAGATTACACTTCACTCATAAAACATGCCGATACTGCGATGTATTATGCTAAAGATAAAGGACGCAACAACTACCAGTATTTTACCCAGGAGATGAATAGCAAGGTCTCTGATCGTAAAAAAATGACAAGTGAATTGCGTATTGCTTTGCAGCAGAACCAATTTGTACTTTATTATCAGCCGCAATTACGTTGTAGCGATGAATGTCTGCATGGACTTGATGTGCATGTTTATTGGCAGCATCCTGAAAAAGGTCTGCTCCCACCGGGGGACTTTATTGAGTTTTGTGAAGAAACCCGACTGATAAATGAACTTGGAGCCTGGGTACTTGATAAAGCATGTCAGCAATTAGCCATCTGGCAAGCTCAAAATTTAATGCCCTTAAAAATCGCAGTTAACCTTTCATTGCAGCAATTTAGTGATAAATATTTAGTCACTGAGATCAATAACATCATCATCAGAACGAATATAAGGGCTAATGATTTAGAGCTTAAGATCACTGAAACGGTGGCCATGAATAACTCAGAAAGTATTCTTAATCAACTTAAAGAACTTAAGAAATCAGGAACAACTCTGGCCATTAATGATTTTGGTACCGGTTATTCTTCAATTGCTTATCTAAAAAGCTTACCTATTCAAAAACTAAAAATTGACCGGGGCTTTGTTCGTGATTTAGAAAAAAATAAAAGTGATGCAAAAGTATGTGCTGCAATTGTTGCTTTAGCCAATGAGTTAGGCCTGGATGTGGTTGCAGAGGGTGTCGAAACAGAAACACAAAAACAATTTTTTATTGATCTCAATTGTAAATTTATGCAAGGCTATTTATTTAGTAAACCACTTACCGCGGATGAAGCAAATAAATTTATACTGGAAAGTATAAAATAAAAGCGACATTGGTCAGGAAAGGCAAGTCTAAAGTCTAAATTAGACTTTAGACTTTAGAACAGAGAAGTTTTAGTCCTTAGACTTTTCCATCAAGTCATGAATCCTGGGGGCCAGAATTAATTCCATAGCAAAGCCCATTTTACTGCCGGGTACAACCATATTGTTACGACGAGACATAAATGAGTCAGGGATCATGTTTAATAGATAGGGGAAGTCAACATTTTCCGGATTTTTAAAACGGATCACAATAAAGCTTTCATCCGGTGTTGGGATATCACGGGCGATAAAAGGATTAGAGGTATCAACCGTAGGCACACGCTGGAAGTTAATATCAGTACGTGAGAACTGAGGTGTAATATAGTTTATATAGTCCGGCATACGACGTAAGATGGTATCAACAGTCGCTTCTGCGGAATAACCGCGCTGGGCATTATCACGATGGATTTTCTGAATCCATTCCAGGTTAACGATAGGTACAACGCCCACTAATAAATCAACGTTTTTAGACACATCGGTATCACCGTCTTTGGCACCGCCATGCAGACCTTCATAGAATAATAAATCAGTGCCTGATGGAATATTTTCCCAGTCAGTGAACTGGCCTGGTGTTAAGGGTGCATAAGGTGCGGCTTCTTCGTCACTGTGCAGATAATAGCGACGCTTACACATACCGGTGTCGCCATACTCTTTGAATGTTTCAGATAAAATATCAAAATGGTTAGCTTCAGGGCCGAAGTGACTGAAAGTATCCCCTTTTTCTTCAACGGCAACTTTCATGGCAGCGCGGTCATAACGGTGATAGCTGTCGCCTTCAATGATGGCTGGATTGATATTTTCACGGAAGAAAATATGCTCAAATGCATCTTTAACAGTGGTAGTACCAGCACCAGAAGAACCGGTGACCGCAACAACGGGGTGTTTACTAGACATATTGTATTCCTTATTGTAAAGGGATGAGGTAATTAACCTGTAGTTTTGTTTAAAGTCTTCTCTACAGGCGACCTAAAATTTGTTTATGGGATATTAACCTATTTCTAATAGAGTTACAATTTTCCCAAATTCTCTCTGGCAATGGCTCGATAGCCGATATCGGTACGATAGAAAGCATCTTTCCAGCGGATTTTTTCTACCTTTTGATAGACCCGATTTTGTGCTTCGCTAACGGAGTCACCCAGAGCAACCATACAAAGCACCCGGCCGCCGCTGGTAACAACCTGATCATCTTTATCTGCTGTACCTGCATGAAATACCTTGGTGGTATCGCTATCAACTAAATCCAGACCTTCAATGGTATGACCATTTTCATAACTGGCAGGATAACCTCCTGCGGCCATAACGATGCCGATAGCTGCTCTGCTATCCCATTGTGCTGTAATTGTATCAAGTTTATGGTCAATAGCGGTTTGACATAACTCAACTAAATCAGACTGTAGACGCATCATAATGGGTTGTGTTTCCGGATCACCAAAACGGCAATTATATTCCAGCACTTTAAGCTCACCGTCAGGAGAGATCATTAATCCTGCATAAAGAAAGCCGCTATAGTCATTGCCTTCAGCTGCCATGCCTTCAATCGTTGGTCTAATCACTGTTTGCATGACTTTTTCGGCAATTTCATCGGTGACAACCGGCGCCGGTGAATAGGCACCCATACCACCAGTATTCGGGCCCTGGTCGCCATTATCACGTGCTTTGTGATCCTGGGATGTGGCCAGAGGGAGAATATTTTTGCCATCAGCCATCACAATAAAACTGGCTTCTTCACCGGTTAAAAATTCCTCGACTACAACTCGATGGCCTGCTTCACCAAAGCTGTTGCCGGCCAGCATGTCTTCAATGGAATTAATGGCTTCCTGCTCAGTTTGCGCCACTATAACGCCTTTTCCTGCAGCCAGACCGTCTGCTTTGACAACAATAGGTGCGCCTTGTTGTTTAACATAAGCAATGGCCGGTTCGATCTTGGTAAAATTCTGATAGGCTGCGGTGGGAATGTTGTGTCGTGCCAGAAAATCCTTGGTAAAGGCTTTGGAGCCTTCAAGTTGTGCCGCGCCCTGTGTCGGGCCGAAAATTCTCAGTCCCTGTTCATTAAAACGATCGACCACGCCTTCTACCAGAGGGGCTTCAGGGCCAACTATGGTGAGTTCAACATGATTGTCTTTAACAAATTGAATCAGTGCGGGGATATCAGTGACACCAATATTCACATTGGTCAGATTAGCTTCGTGTAAAGTACCGGCATTACCCGGTGCAACAAAAACTTCATCAACCTGGGGTGATTGTGCGGCTTTCCATGCCAGTGCGTGTTCGCGGCCGCCATTGCCAATGACTAAAATTTTCATGCATTAATCCCATTCTTTTTATAAACAATGTTGTAAAAGGTAAAAGTTCTGTAACTATTCTGCTTATATTTCTTAATGACCACAGGTTCTTTATCAATAGTACGCTGAATGTTACCAATACCTCTCAAATTAAGGAGTGGTATTTTACCACGTTGGAAAAATTTTTTATCTTTTTTCCATGCTGATAATAGGGCGATCGCGCTTAATTTATCTTGACAAGAGCCCATGCATTTGATCTATTACTGTTATTTGAACAGGAATAAATCATGTCAGTTC
>JAHXHI010000285.1 GCA_025656775.1 gamma proteobacterium symbiont of Bathyaustriella thionipta | reverse complement strand
TAAACCCGCTGAATAAATGCAATAAAATAAGCTGAAATTACCCATTAAATAAGTTGAACAAAAGCCCATCAAATAGCGTGATTACACTCAGGTATCTGGTTTGATGCGCATAATATGGATATTACTCTGGATAATTGTTACTTCACTCAGAATGACGGAGCAGTATGGTTTGAAATCAGTCAGTTAAATTTAGGATTGATTAACAGTACACTTTACGCTAATGATGTTACCGGTGTCAGAGTGGATTCTGAGAGTATCTATCTGAAAAATAATGTGATGTCACAGGAAAATATTGATGGGCCATGGGGGATTGTTACTACCCTCTACCGTGATTTAAGGGCTGAGCAGATGACTCCTGATGTTTATCTGGGCAAATGGCTTACTTTAGAAGACAATACTATAGCCGTTAAAAGTGGTAACGGTAAGTTGATGTTCTTTTACGACAGTAGCATTACAGGGGCTACAGCCACTTCGTTAAATAATATTTTTTATGCGCCAACATCAACGCAAAGGATTTATTCAGGTCCATTAACATTTAGTGAGTGGCAGGCATATTTTAATGATACTACATCACAATTTATGAGTAGCTATCCTTTTGTGAATGATGGTACTGCTACGGTAGGCTTTGAGCAAAGCTCTATCAGTGTAGATGAGAGCCAGGGAGTATTACAGATACCTGTCGTACTCTCAAAAGCAGTAGATGCAAATGTTACACTAAATCTCAATGCATTAGATGCAAGCGCTACTAATGGTAATGATTTTACTCTGCTTTCTCTAAATACTCTAACTTTTAGACCATTGGAAAGAGAAAAAGTGATTGATGTTCTTATAAATCGTGACTATATCGATGAGCCTGAAGAAGATTTTATATTGACACTCTCCAGCCCAGCAAACGCAACACTGAGTGCAATAGATAGTATTACCATAACGATAGAAGCAAGCAATGAAACACTAACACCTGCACCAGAAAAGACTCATAATGCCTACAATAGAATAGAAGCCGAATTTGCAGATGATCACTATGAAGTGAATATGCTTGATAATGTTGGTTTTGGTCGATTTAGAAAAAATCACTGGGCGATGTATCAAAATGTCGATTTTGGTACTACAGGACCAAATAGTGTAGAGATCAGCATGGCTGTACCGACAGGACGTGAAGGTCGTGACGTTGAAGTCAGGCTCGATGCACCGGATGGTCCGCTAATAGCAACACTCACTACCTACATGACAGACACTGACCCTGGGTCAAGAGAGGAAGACTGGGATGTGTTTGGCGTACATGCTGCTACAATTCCAGCAAGTGTTACAGGCAAACACGATGTTTATATTATAAACAACTATGACTATACCAATGCGTGTGTGGTTGACTGGTTTGTATTTAAAAACTAAATTTTATAGGTAGATGTGTGACTATCAGGGGGAAACTGACGATAGTAGTATAAAAAAGGGCTTATCAAGCCCTTTTTAATTGCCTGAAAATTTTCTGATTATGGGCTGTTTTACTATTGCTATTTCATTTTTGCAATACGTGCTTTATCACGATTCCAGTCTTTTTCTTTTTCAGATGCACGCTTATCAAAGAGCTGTTTACCCTTTGCCAGAGCAATTTTACACTTTACCCGACTTTTTTTCCAATATAAGGATAAGGGCACAATAGTGTAGCCCTTACGTTCTACGGCACCCACTAAACGAGCTAATTCATAAGCATGCAGCAGCAGTTTACGGCTTCTTTGTTGTGATGGAACAATGTGAGTTGAGGCTGACAACAGAGGAGTGATCACTGCGCCGTGCAAAAAAGCCTCGCCATTTTTTAAGAGTACATAAGCCTCTTTTATCTGAGCTTTACCGGCACGAATGCTTTTGACTTCCCAGCCTTCCAGAACTAGTCCAGCCTCATATTCTGATTCCAGACTATAATCGTGGCGTGCTTTTTTATTTTGCGCAATAATATTACTTGGCAGTTTCTTTTTCTTTTTTCCCATAACGGCAATTATACAAAAAAATGGTACAATGCGCTAAAAAAAAGAAACATAAATAAAGGAAAGTCTTAAATGTCTGATTCTGTGTCATCTTTAAATGATCCTTCAGCGAGTGGCAAGCCTTCAGCCACTCGGGAGCAATGGTCATCCCGTCTAGTTTTTGTGTTAGCTGCAACAGGATCGGCAGTTGGTTTGGGTAATATCTGGAAATTTCCCTATATCACAGGTGAATTTGGCGGTGGTGCCTTTGTGTTAATTTATCTTATGTGTATTGCCAGTATTGGTATTCCCATAATGATGGCTGAAATCATGTTGGGTCGTCGTGGACGGCATGATCCCGTCACCACCATGAAAAAACTGGCAAAAGAGTCAGGTCATTCACGTTCATGGGGATTGTTGGGCTGGATGGGTGTGATTGCTGGTTTTCTTATTCTTTCCTATTATAGTGTAATTGCCAGCTGGGCAATGGCTTATGTGCCCAGAATGGCTGCAGGTACTTTTTCAGGACTTGATGCACAAGCCGTTAACAGTGTTTTTTCAAGCTTAGTCAGCAGCCCCGAGAGTTTAATTGCCTGGCATACTCTATTTCTGTTTATGACCATGTCAGTTGTTGCCCGGGGGGTTCGCAGCGGCCTGGAGAAAGCGGTGACTTACCTTATGCCGCTACTGTTTGTATTATTGGTAGTGCTGATTTTTTATGCCATGGGTACAGGACATTTCTGGCAAGGCTTATCTTATTTGTTTAATCCTGATTTCAGCAAAATATCAACCGAAGGTATTTTGAGTGCTATGGGCCATGCTTTTTTTACCCTGAGTCTGGGCATGGGGGCTATTATGGTTTATGGATCTTATCTGCCTGATCATACATCCATAGCCAAAGCATCCATTTCGGTTGCTTTGATGGACACTCTGGTGGCTTTATTAGCGGGTATGATTATTTTCCCTATTGTGTTTGCCAACTCTTTAGAGCCTGGTGCAGGGCCAGGGCTTATATTTAAAACCTTGCCCTTAGCATTTGGACATATGAATTACGGCACGTTTTTTGGTACATTATTTTTTGTTTTACTGGTGTTTGCAGCATGGACATCCAGTATTTCTCTGATTGAGCCAGCGATTACCTGGAGTATGAAGACCTTTCAAATCTCTCGAATCAGAGCAGCGGTGACTTCAGGAATTTTAGTCTGGTTTATGGGCTTATTCACGGTATTTTCCTTTAATCTTGCCAGTGAATTTACTATTTCTTCTGCTATTTCAACAAAATACGGAGAATTTGTGATCCTCAAAGATGCCACTGCTTTTGATTTTCTTGATTATTTAACGTCTAATATTATGCTGCCTTTAGGCGGCTTAATGATTGCTATTTATGCGGGCTGGCTGATGAATAAAATGTACTCACGTGATGAATTAAATATCAACCGTTTCTGGTATTTTATATGGTCCGTTCTCGTTCGTTATGTTGCTCCTGTGATGGTTATCATTGTTTTCTTTAATGCCATGGGTGTCGTGGCGTTTGTTCGCAGCATTATGGGTGTTTAAATAGTGACTTGTATTAATAAGACGGCTCTGATCCCTTATAGTGCGGCCAAGATGTATGAACTGGTTGCTGATGTTGACAGCTATCAGTATTTTTTACCGTGGTGTGGCGGCTCACAGATCCTGAGTCAAACGGATGATGAAGTGCAAGGTCAGGTAAGAATTCAGCATATGGGAATGGATAAAACCTTCACCACATTGAACAGAATGCAAAAAAACAAAATGATTGAAATGAGACTGATTGATGGTCCGTTCAAACAATTGCAGGGTTTTTGGCGTTTTGATGCTTTGGATGAAAATGGCTGTAAGATTTCATTGGATTTAGAGTTTGAGTTTTCAAATAAAATTATGAGTATGGCTTTTGGTCCAGTTTTTAGTCAAATTGCTAATAGTATGGTAGATGCTTTTTGTAAAAGAGCGGTTACTGTTTATGGCGGTTAATAAAATATTGCAAATTGATATTTGCGGGAGAGATTAGTGGACACTACGCTAATGAAAAGTGAAATGGTAACGGATGTTAATCCACGACAAATTATAGTGGAAGTCGCTTATGCTACACCCGCTTCGCAGCTTATATATACTGTAGAAGTTGATGAAAGTGCCACCGTTGAGGATGCTATTGTCGCTTCAGGGATATTAAAAGAATTCCCTGAAATTGATCTTAAGGCCAATAAAGTCGGTGTGTTTAGCAAGTTAACCAAACTTGATAAACCATTGGTACATAAAGACCGTATTGAAATCTATCGAAAGTTAATTGCCGATCCCAAAGCGGTTAGAAAACAGCGTGCTGCGGAAGGTAAAAAAATGAAAAAAGGGACGTAAGTTTGTGCTTTACAAACTTACCACATTACTCCCCGCTTGTCTGAGGTGATGTTTCCATAGTGCCGGGCTTAAGTTCGCCTTCACCACGGGCACCGACCGGCGCATCACCATCAGAAGGTATACCTCGATGTTCATCTGTCCAGGAAAAGAAGTCAACCAATCGGCCCCAATAACCTTTTTCCCCTTCTTCTCCAGCTTCATAATCGTCTAGTGGTACAACAACGATTTCAGTCGTAGTATGTGTTTTATCTGCTTTTTCTCCGGGTCGGAAAGTCCCCTGGATATTTACCAGTTGACCATCTTCATTAAAGTAAAGAGTGGTCTGTTTAGTAATGATCTCACCATAGCCTGGTTTAAAACGATAAAGATAATCCCAGCGATTTGCATGAAAAGAATCATCTAACATCGGGGTTCCCATAAGAAAACGAACTTGTTGTTTGTTCATTCCAGGGCGTAATTGATTGACCTGATCCTGTTCGACAACATTACCCTGAGGGATATCAACCTTATGGACTCTTGGGAGACCAATATCAGAAAGGTCAGGCACCCATGAACAGGATGCAAGAAGAAAAACAACAGGAACCAAACTGGTAATAATAATATTTCGCATTTCTATAATGATTTCTTTTTTAAATAGGTATAATATTGATATTTATTGACATCAGTCAGTAATTTTCAAATTGGTTTGTACAAAGATGTACAGATAGTTATCGTTATCTGAATGTTTTTGTGTGAAAGAATAATACAATATAATTATCATAAAAGCACCTGCCATATATAACAAAGGCAGAAATTAACAATTAAATAGTGATTTTTAATCACTGAAAAGTGAGAAATTAAAGGTTCATATTTGTGAATAATCATGATTTAAAAAAAGTGGGTCTCAAGGCAACTCTTCCTCGTCTGAAGATTCTTGAATTATTAGAACTGGTTGAGTCCCGGCACATGAGTGCTGAGGATGTCTATAAAAAATTACTGGAAATGGGTGAAGATGTCGGTCTGGCAACGGTTTATCGTGTATTAACCCAGTTTGAATCAGCAGGTTTGGTATCACGTCATCATTTTGATGGCGGTCATTCAGTTTTTGAATTGAATCAGGGCGCTCATCACGACCATTTAGTCTGTGAGCAATGTGGTAAAGTTGAAGAGTTTCTTGAAGAAACTATTGAACAATGCCAGCATAAAGTGGCAGAAAAATTTGGTTATAAGATGACTGACCATAGTCTTTATATCTATGGGGTTTGCCCAAGCTGCCAGAAAGAGGATAAATAGTCACTACTCATTCTGAAATTAGCCTGTTACCTGCTTGCGCATTTCTCTGGCGTGCGAGCGGGTTTGTTCGGTGATTTTAATCCCGCCCATCATACGTGATAACTCTTCAATGCGCTGTTCTTCATCTAATAAACTGATACTGGTTGTGGTTTTAGTCTCATTACTTTGCTTATAGACATTAAGGTGTTGATGCGCTTGTGTTGCAACCTGAGCCTGATGAGTGACGCATAAAATCTGGGAATTAGTGCCCAGTAACCGGAGTTTACTACCCACCATCTCAGCAATACCGCCGCCAATACCCACATCGACTTCATCAAAAATAAGTGTAGGAATATCACTAAATTGAGCAGTAACAACCTGAATTGCCAGACTGATACGAGAAAGTTCACCACCTGATACGACTTTTGATAATGGCCGTAATGGTTGCCCGGGGTTTGTGGTCACATAAAACTCAATGATTTCCATTCCATGCAATTGAGGTTGCTCAGATTTACAGGCCAGCAGTCTTATTTCAAATTGGCAGCGTTCCATGCCCAGTTCATGAATATGCATGATGACTTGTTCAGCCAGCAGCCCTGATGCTTTATTTCGCTTGCTGCTCAGTTTTTTTGCTAATTTAAAATAGTCTGCTCTTGCGGCTTCAACTTCAGCCAGCAGTGTTTCCAGATGTACATCGGCATTTTCTAATTGCGCTAATTCTTTTTTTAGATTTTCAGTGTGAGCAAATAATTCATGAGTCTCAACACGGTGTTTGCGAGCCAGATCATAAATACTGCTGATTCGATTGTCTAACCATTGCAGTTGTTCGGGATTAAGTTCTAAAGAATCCAGATAATGGCGTAATTCTGAACTGGCTTCATCGACCTGTATCAGGGCATTATTAAGCATTTCTGAAATAGGATTCAAGCTGTTATCTAGATCAGACAAGCATTGTAATTCACTGAGACAGCGGCTTAACAGGTGATTAATACCATGTTGTTCATCTTGTGCCAGTTGAAAGTGAATGCTCTGAGATGTTTCGATTAAACGGTTTGCATTACTCAGCTTACGGTGCTCATCTTCCAGTTCCGGTAATTCATTTTCCTGAAGCTCAAAATCACTGAGTTCCTGTACCTGAAAACGTAAAAGATCCAGCCTAGCATCACGTTCAGCGGTATCCTGTTTTAGTATTTGGTAGTCAGAAGATTTTTTTTTCCATTGCTGATAATACTGATTCAGTTCTTTTCGTAATTGACTGATACCGGCAAAATTATCCAGTAATAAACGCTGCTCATCACTTTTGAGCAACGCCTGATGAGTGTTTTGGCCATGAATGTTGACCAGTTTTTCACCCAGTTCCCGTAACAGCTGTAAAGGAATCGGCTGGCCATTGATAAAACCTCTGGAGCGCCCCTTTGCACTGATAGTACGTCGGATCAGACATTCGCCATCGCTGTCCAGTTCGTTATCCTGCAGCCATTGCTCAATGTTTGCATCCTGGAGAGCAAATTCAGCAGAGATGTCAGCTCGCTCGGCACCATGACGGATAGCAGAGGCTTCTGCACGATCACCCAGAACAAGTCCCAGTGCATCAATTAAAATGGATTTTCCGGCACCGGTTTCACCGGTTAAAACACTGAGTCCAGTACGAAGTTCTAAATCAAGTGAATCAACAACAGCAAGATTTTTAATGGTTATGTGATTAAGCATAGCGGGTCATTAGTTTCTCAGTTTTTCGCCCCAACGTAGTTTAGCTCTGAGGATCTCAAAGTAGTCATACTCTTTAGGGTGTAAAATAGTAATATGTTTAGGATGTCGCATGATTTTAACATGATCGCCCGGCATCAGATTAAAATTAATCTGTCCGTCATAGGTGACCTGTGCCTGTGTAGAAAAATGGTCACTGACCACAATATCAATCTCACTTTCTCCAGAAATAACAACAGGCCGATTACTCATCGTGTGTGGACAAATAGGCACCAGCTGCAGGACATTTAATGAAGGGTATAGAATGGGGCCTCCGCCGGATAATGAATAGGCTGTAGAACCGGTTGGCGTAGAAATAATCAGTCCATCAGCATGCATGGAATGCATAAATTTATTATCAACATAGGTTTCAATTTCAATCATACGGGCCACATCGGCTTTGTGTATAACAACATCATTAAAGGCATTGCCGCCGCCAAAATAATCACCATCACGTTCAATTTCACTAATGATTAAAAAACGATTTTCTTCGGTGTATTCTCCAGCCATGATTTCATCAAGTGCCTTGTGCACATCAATCGCGCATAGATCGACTAAAAATCCCAGATGCCCAAGGTTTATCCCCAGCAGTGGTACACCAAAACCAACCAGGCTTCTTGCGGCACTCAATAAGGTGCCGTCACCACCCACAATAATAATTAAATCACATTGTTCACCAAGCTGTGTGCGTGTCACGGATTCCATTTCATGATGAGTAAAAACCGCAGCAGTACTTTCATCGAGCAGTACGTGACAATCGTTACCTAAAAAGTATTCGTGCAAACTCACCAGTGCATCACCCACACTGGGATCAGCATATTTGCCTATGAGTCCAATTGTTTTAAATGTTCTTTTTCGTTCGGTGTCAGTCATTTTCTGCTCATTGAAATAAGGTCTGTTTATCATTATGAAATTAGCACAAAAACAGGGGAAACAAAACAGGCATTTCTTGTAACCGGAGTTTAACATGAGTTTTATATAAATAATCATTGGTGTTTTGACTTGAAACTTCAAAACTCAGCCTTATGTAGGTCATTATGCTAACCAATGAGTCAATAGAAACGTAATCGCCGTGAGTAAAAGCCAACTATTTGATGATCGTACCAACCAACTGATGAAAGTGCTGGTTGAATCCTACATAAGCGACGGCTTGCCTGTAGGGTCTAAGGCGCTGGTTGAATCTTCGGGTCTGAAGGTGAGTTCGGCAACCGTGCGCAATGTGATGTCAGATTTAGAAAAAATGGGACTTATTCACGCGCCACACACCTCTGCCGGGCGTGTCCCCACCGTACAGGGCTATCGATTATTTGTTGACTCATTACTTTCGGTTAAGCAACCGGATAAATCACTTCTCAAGCAACTCGCTTCTCATATTAAAAACACTGATGAGCAAAGCAAAATTCTGGAAAATGCTACTGATACCTTGTCCGGTATGACGCAAATGGCGGGTTTAGTGGTGCTGCCAAAAAAAGAACTGATTGCTTTGAGTCAGGTTGAATTTATACCCCTGTCCAATAAACGCATTCTGGCTGTTCTGGTGCAAAGTGATAATGAAGTTCAGAATCGAGTTTTACAGTTGGAACGTGATTATTCACCATCTCAGCTTCAGCAAATGAGCAATTATCTCAATACACTTCTGGTGGGTAAATCAATTAAGGCAGTGTGCCGGACATTATCGCTGGAAATGGAAAATACACGTCAGAAAATGGACGAAATGATGCGTTCTGCAATACAGATGGCAAATCATGCTTTTGCCGAGCACCATGAAGATCAGGATGACTTTATGATTAGTGGTGAAACGAACCTGATGCAATACAATGATATTTCCAGTATGGACAGGATGCGACAATTATTTGATGCTTTTCATGAAAAGCAGCATATTCTCAATCTGCTCAATCAAGTGAGTGATGCAGAAGGTGTCCAGCTGTTTATTGGACAGGAATCGGGTTATGGGCCTTTAGATGATTGTTCAGTCGTTGCAGCACCTTATAAAATTGAAGGACAAAGCATGGGGGTATTGGGAGTTATAGGTCCGACACGCATGGCTTATGATAAAGTGATCCCCATTGTTGATTTAACTGCAAAATTACTCTCTTCAGCCTTGAATCATGAAAATTAATCCCTATTTAGAGTGTGTTAATTACTGTTTTAAAATGAACAGCCATGAAAAATCATAACAGCCTTGAGCTAACCAAAGAGAAACAATCAGGATTTTATAATGTCAGATGAACAAAAAGCCGAAGAGCAAGTGCAGGACGAAGAGATAAAGGCACAGGCCTCAGAAGCTGATAATATCGATGTTGATGACAATGTTAATAGCAATGCAGACAACGAAGAAGTCAGTGATGAACTGGCCGCTTTGGAAGCAGAAGAATTAATTGCTCGTATCAAGCAGGCCCAGTCAAAAGCGGATGAAAACTGGGATGTTGCACTACGTACAAAAGCTGAAATGGAAAATGTCCGTCGTCGTACTGAAAAAGAAGTGGCTAATGCCAGAAAATTTGGTATTGAAAAAATGATCAATGAGATTTTGCCCGTTAAAGATTCGATGGAACTGGGTTTGAAAGCAGCCGTTGAGATGGATATTGAAGATGAATCGGTACATAAAATTCGAGAAGGTATGGAGTTGACCTTGAAAATGATGGTTGATGCCTTAACTAAAATAGGTATTACAGAAATTGCACCCGAAGACGGTGATGCCTTTAGTGCTGAATTTCATCAGGCCATGTCTATGCAGGAAATTCCTGGTAAAGAAGCCAATACCATTGTTGCTGTGATGCAAAAAGGCTATTTACTCAATGAGCGCCTGATCCGTCCTGCCATGGTTATGGTTGCCAGGTAGTTATTAAATTATAGAAGGGGGGTGTTAAATAACCCCTTGAAAAGTGTGAATATAACCCCACTTTTAGAAGCATACATTAAAAGATTATTAAGAAAGAATTATTTTAGGAGAAAACAATGGGTAAGATTATCGGTATTGATTTGGGCACAACCAATTCATGTGTGGCCGTTATGGATGGCGACAAGCCAAAAGTGATAGAAAATGCAGAAGGCGATCGTACAACACCTTCTATTGTTGCTTATACTGATGATGAAGTATTAGTGGGTCAACCTGCAAAACGTCAGGCTGTAACCAATCCCGCAAATACCATCTATGCAGTCAAACGTTTAATTGGTCGTACTTTTAGCGAAGACGCAGTGCAAAAAGATATCGATTTAGTCCCTTACAAAATTGTTAAAGCGGACAATGGTGATGCCTGGGTTGAAGCGCATGGTACAAAAATGGCGCCCCCTGAAGTATCAGCAAAGATTCTGGCAAAAATGAAGAAGACGGCTGAAGATTATCTCGGTGAAGACGTGACTGAAGCAGTTATTACCGTACCAGCTTATTTCAATGACTCCCAGCGTCAGGCGACAAAAGATGCCGGTAAAATTGCCGGTCTGGAAGTCAAACGTATTATTAATGAGCCCACAGCAGCAGCACTGGCTTATGGTTTAGATAAGTCTAAAGGTGATTCTACTGTTGCAGTATTTGACCTGGGTGGTGGTACTTTTGACGTATCAATCATTGAAATTGCAGAAGTTGATGGTGAATACCAGTTTGAAGTGTTATCAACCAATGGTGATACATTCTTAGGTGGTGAAGATTTTGATATGCGTCTGATTGATTATCTTGCTGATGAGTTCAAGAAAGATCAGGGCATGGATTTACGCGGTGACCCACTGGCGATGCAGCGTTTGAAAGAAGGTGCAGAGAAAGCCAAGATTGAATTATCTTCAACCATGCAGACGGATGTGAATCTGCCTTATATTACAGCAGATGCCTCCGGTCCTAAACACTTAAATGTTAAAGTAACTCGTGCGAAACTGGAGTCATTAGTTGAAGATCTTATTAAACGTACTATCGACCCATGTCGTACTGCGATTAACGATGCCGGTTTATCTGTCAGCGATATTAATGAAGTAATCCTGGTCGGTGGCCAGATTCGTATGCCTAAGGTTCAGGAAGAAGTACAAGCATTCTTCGGTAAAGAACCTCGTAAAGACGTTAACCCTGATGAAGCGGTTGCCGTTGGTGCGGCTGTTCAAGGTGGTGTTTTAGGCGGTGATGTAAAAGACGTTCTATTATTAGATGTCACACCTTTATCACTGGGTATTGAAACAGCCGGTGGTGTGATGACCAAACTGGTTGAAAAGAATACAACAATTCCGACTAAGGCTTCTCAGGTCTTTACGACGGCTGATGACAATCAGACTGCAGTAACTGTTCATGTCCTGCAGGGTGAACGTGAAGTGGCTTCAGGAAACAAATCATTAGGTCGTTTTGACTTGTCTGATATTCCACCAGCACAACGTGGTACACCCCAGATTGAAGTATCATTTGATTTAGATGCTAACGGTATTTTACACGTATCAGCAAAAGATAAGGCAACCGGTAAAGAGCAGTCTATTATTATTAAGGCTTCCAGTGGTTTATCTGATGATGAAGTTGATCGTATGGTCCAGGATGCTGAGTCTCATGCAGAAGACGATAAGAAGTTCCATGAGCTGGTCACGGTGCGCAATACTGCTGAAAACATGATTCATGCCACCAAAAAATCCATGGAAGAGATGGGTGACAAGATTGAAGCGGATGAGAAATCATCCATTGAAGCAGCAATTAAAGATCTGGAAGAATCACTTAAGGGTGAAGATAAAGATGATATCGAAGCAAAAACCAAAGCATTAACAGATGCTTCAGCTAAAATGGCTGAACGTATGTATGCTAATCAAGGTGGTGATGCAGCCGCTGACGAAGCCGGTGCTGCTGAAGGTGCTGCAGAAAATACTGCTGATGATGATGTGGTTGATGCGGAATTTGAAGAAGTGGATGACTCTAAGAAGTAAGTGATTCACTCACTTTTCTTGGTCATTCCACAGAAACACAGGATAGAGTAACCTCTGCCCTGTGTTTTCCTGTTTTATGGCTTTGTTAAAAAGAAAACCAATAAAAGTTAAAAATTATGTCCAAAAGAGATTTTTACGAAGTACTCGGCGTTGATAAAACGGCCAGTGATGCAGAGCTGAAAAAAGCCTACCGTCGTCTGGCAATGAAACATCATCCCGATCGCAACCTTGATAATGCGGACGCTGAAGCACATTTCAAAGAAGCAAAAGAAGCTTATGAAGTGCTTTCAAATGCACAAAAGCGTCAGGCCTATGATCAGTTTGGTCATGCCGGTGTTGATCAGAGCGCAGGCATGGGTGGTGGTGCAGGAGGTAACTTCAGTGATATCTTTGGTGATGTGTTCGGCGATATTTTTGGCGGCGGCGGCGGTGGTGGTGGACGACGCGGTGGTGAACGTGTTTTTCGTGGTGCTGACCTGCAATACAATCTGGAACTCAGCCTTGAAGAAGCTGTACATGGTAAATCGGTAAAAATCCGAGTACCCACCATGGTGAGCTGTAAAAAATGTGATGGCAGCGGTGCTAAAAAAGGTTCCAAAGCAGAGACCTGTGGTACTTGTCAGGGCGTTGGGCAAGTACGTATGCAGCAGGGATTTTTCTCTTTACAGCAAACCTGTCCAACCTGTCATGGCAGCGGTAAAGTGATTAAAGATCCTTGTGATGCCTGCCATGGTGAGGGACGCATTCAGGAACATAAAACACTTTCTGTCAAAGTACCGGCAGGAGTGGATACCGGTGATCGAATCCGTCTCTCTAATGAAGGTGAGGCTGGCCAAAATGGCGGACCTTCAGGTGATTTATATGTTCATGTTAATGTTAAAGCGCATGATATCTTTACCCGTGAAGGCAGCGACTTATTTTGTGAGGTACCGATTAATATCACTACCGCCGCATTGGGCGGGACGTTAGAAGTACCGACACTGGATGGTCGTATCAGTCTAAAAATTCCGACTGAAACACAAACAGGTAAAATGTTCCGTATGCGTAATAAAGGTGTTAAATCCGTACGTGGTGGACTACAGGGTGATCTGCTTTGTCGTATTGTGGTTGAAACACCCATTAAACTTAATGCCAGACAAAAAGAATTATTGCAGGAATTCCAGGAAACACTGGAAAAAGGCGGTAAAAGTCATAGTCCTAAAGCGCATGGCTGGCTGGATGGTGTGAAAAAATTCTTTGATGATATGAAACAGAATATCGGTTCATAACAAATTTAGTCACATTTAAAAGAATCCCAAAGGCGTAACGATCAGATGATTTTTACGCCTTTGTAGTTTAATATGAAACGCATTAAGGAGATTAAGGAAGGTATATGAAAATTAAACAAAGCATATTGAATTTTATAAAAACAGTATCAGGAAAAAATACAACCAATGAGTCTCGTCGTATGGCCTTATCAAAGTTACTGGCAACAGGCGGGGCTGTTGCTCTTGGAGCCTCTGCAAGTACCGCCAGTGCCCATAAAGTAGAGACTACAGAAGAAAAAGAAGAGCGTTTTCCCGGTGACCCGCCTGAGCATTTTATTGTTTATCAGCTTAATGAATCTGATCATGAGTATCATCAACATGTTTTAGGTTCGGTGGGGGCAATGATTGGTAAATATGAAGACAATATTGATATTGTGGTTGCCTGTTTTGGTCGAGGTATTCATGTTTTGGCTAAAGAGCCGGGCAGACCGGTACATGATTCAATTAAAGAAAAAGTACAGAGTCTTGCTGGACAGGGTGTTAAGTTTCATGCGTGTGGTCGAACACTAAAATCCATGAAATGGACTGAAGACGATCTACACCCCTTTGCCAAAAGAGTTGATGTGGGTGTGGCTGATATTATGGAATTACAAGAACAAAACTATGTTTACTTTTCCTGGTAAAGCATTAACATTTAATTCAGACGAATAGTCTTAAATTAACGAGAAACAAATGACGAATATTTTGATTACCGGTGCGGCCGGACGTATGGGAAGAAACCTGATCACCGCTGTTGATGAAGCAGAAGGCGCCACTCTGACGGCGGCCACTGAACGTCAGGGCAGCAGTATGGTGGGTGTTGATGCTGGAGAACTGGCCGGTCTGGAAAAAAATAATGTCGCTTTAATTGATGATATTAACAATGCTCTGGATCAGTTTGATGTCTGCATTGATTTCACTGCTCCAGTGGTCACTATCGAAAATATTAAAGCCTGTCGGGCAGCGGGGCGAAAAATGGTCATCGGCACTACCGGGTTTACCGATGAGCAAAAACAGATTATCCAGGATGCCGCACAGGATATTGCTATTGTCTTTGCACCCAATATGAGTGTCGGGGTGAATTTAACATTCAAACTGCTGGATATAGCGGCTCGTGTTCTGGGTGACAGTGTCGATATTGAAGTCATTGAAGCACATCATCGCCATAAAGTTGATGCTCCCTCAGGAACCGCACTACGTATGGGTGAAGTGGTTGCTGATGCATTAGGACGTGATTTAAAAGACTGTGCTGTTTATGGTCGTGAAGGTCAAACGGGTGAACGAGATAGACAGACGATTGGTTTTGAAACGATTCGAGCGGGTGATATTGTCGGTGAACACACGGTGATGTTTGCTGATATTGGTGAACGGGTCGAGATCACCCACAAAGCATCCAGTCGTATGACTTTTGCTAATGGTGCTGTGCGTGCCGCACAATGGCTGAAAGCGCATGACAAAGGCTTGTTTGATATGCAGGATGTGTTGGGCCTAAGGGACTAATATGTCAATAAATTAATTCAGAAAAACAGGCAATATTGGTTGTTCTGTTTTGCTGATGCAAATCATCACTACCTGCCCGTTTTATACCAATACTCATTGAGTTTCTTTATTTGCATACCAGCGATATTTTTTTCAATATTTTTTGTTACCATGGGTGTTCAAATCAGATGATATACTTCAGTTGATCACTATTAATGTCAAAATAATTTAAATGGATTTTCCCGAATCATCAACAATTACACGATGATCAGTATCTATTTACAGTAAACCCTAAATTTGAATGGACAGAAATTGCAGTTTTTTGTAAAATTCTACCGTTAAACTTAAATCGGGGTACTCATCTATGGGTGTCCCGTTTGTGTATCTAGACTTTATGGGAGAGTTCATTGACCCGCTCTGACAATTTAGTTGCCGATTTGGCAACAGCGCCTGCAATTTTAGCACTTGAAGATGGTACCGTTTTTTATGGTAGCGCTATCGGTGCAATGGGAGAAACCGTTGGTGAGGTCGTTTTTAACACCTCAATGACCGGCTATCAGGAGATCCTGACAGACCCCTCATATAAAGAACAAATTGTAACTTTGACTTATCCCCACATTGGTAATGTTGGTACCAATAACGGTGATGAAGAATCTGATAAAATAATGGCCAGAGGCCTGGTAATCAGGGATTTACCTCGTCTGTTGTCAAGTTGGCGTGGCGAAATGTCACTGTCTGATTATCTGATAAAACATAATATTGTTGCCATTGCAGATATCGATACCCGCAAGTTAACCCGAATTTTACGGGATAAAGGTGCTCAAAACGGTGCGATTGTTGCTATTCAAGGCAGCAAAGAAGTGATGGATAAAGAGGCGGCCATTGCCTCAGCTCAGGCTTTTCCTGGTTTGAAAGGCATGGATTTAGCAAAAGTTGTTACGACACAGAGCCGTTATGAGTGGCGTGAAGGCAGCTGGTCATTAGCAAGCAATGCCACTGAAACGCTGACTGATTTACCGCATCATGTGGTTGCCTATGATTATGGTGTAAAGAAAAATATTCTTAGAATGCTGGTTGATCGGGGGTGTAAAGTAACGGTTGTGCCAGCCAAAACTAAAGCCAGTGATGTGTTAGCCATGAACCCTGATGGTATTTTCTTATCAAATGGTCCGGGCGATCCAGAACCTTGTGATTATGCTATTGAAGCGATAGGTGAAATTCTAGAGAGTTCAAAACCCGTCTTTGGTATTTGTCTGGGACATCAGCTGCTGTCACTTGCCAGTGGTGCTAAAACAGTCAAAATGAAATTTGGTCATCATGGCGGTAACCATCCGGTCAGTGATCTGGACACAAAAGCCGTTATGATCACCAGTCAGAATCATGGTTTTGCAGTTGATGAAGCGAGTTTGCCTGACAATCTTAAAGCCACTCATAAATCACTTTTTGATGATTCTCTGCAAGGTGTGCATCGTACAGATAAGCCCGCTTTTAGCTTTCAGGGACACCCTGAAGCCAGTCCAGGGCCTCATGATGTAGCACCCTTGTTTGATCATTTTATAGACTTAATTGATCAACATAAATAAAAAATATTGTTCTAAAAAAAGAATTAATTTAACACAAAAATTTGTGAGTAAAGAATGCCAAAACGCGATGATATAAAAAGTATTCTGATTATTGGAGCAGGTCCAATTGTCATTGGTCAGGCCTGTGAATTTGATTATTCTGGTGCACAGGCGTGTAAAGCGCTGAAAGATGAAGGTTATCGAGTCATCTTGGTTAACTCCAATCCAGCAACCATTATGACTGACCCGGAATTGGCTGATGCGACTTATATTGAGCCCATTCACTGGAAAGTGGTTGCCAATATTATTGAAAAAGAACGTCCTGATGCCTTATTGCCCACGATGGGCGGACAGACGGCATTAAATTGTGCCCTGGACCTTGACCGTGAAGGTGTCCTGCAGCAATACAATGTTGAAATGATTGGTGCTGATAAAGAAGCCATTAATAAAGCTGAAGATCGTGATTTATTCCGTCAGGCCATGATTAAAATTGGTCTGGACATGCCCAAAGCTTTTATTGCACATACGATGGAAGAGTCCCATGAAGTGCAAAAAGAACTCGGTGCTTTTCCTATCATTATTCGTCCTTCCTTTACCATGGGCGGTAGTGGCGGTGGTATTGCATACAATAAAGAAGAATTTATTGAGATCTGCGAACGCGGTCTCGATATGTCACCTACCAATGAACTGCTGATCGAAGAATCCATTATTGGTTGGAAAGAATACGAAATGGAAGTGGTCAGGGATAAGAATGATAATTGTATTATTATCTGCTCTATCGAAAACTTTGATGCCATGGGCGTTCATACCGGTGACTCGATCACGATTGCTCCGGCACAAACACTCACTGATAAAGAATATCAAATCATGCGTAATGCCTCTTTGGCGGTTTTGCGTGAGATTGGTGTTGATACCGGTGGTTCTAATGTTCAATTTGCCGTTAATCCAGAAACGGGTCGACTGATTATTATTGAAATGAATCCACGGGTGTCACGTTCTTCAGCTCTGGCTTCAAAAGCAACCGGTTTTCCTATTGCAAAAGTGGCGGCAAAACTGGCGGTTGGTTATACGCTGGATGAGCTGGATAATGAAATTACCAATGGTGCGACACCGGCCTCATTTGAACCGACATTGGATTATGTGGTTACCAAAGTACCTCGTTTTACTTTTGAAAAATTTCCCCAGGCTGATGATACATTAACGACTCAGATGAAATCAGTGGGTGAGGCCATGTCGATTGGTCGAACTTTCCAGGAATCGCTGCAAAAAGCCTTGCGCTCACTGGAAATTGATACCGATGGCTTTACTGAAATGGCTCAGAACCTTGAAGGTGATACAGAAAGCGAGGTGATGGATTCACTGCGCCACGCATTACGTGTGCCGGGGGCTCATCGTATCTGGTACATTGGTGATGCGTTTCGCAAAGGTTTAACTCTGGAAGATATTCAGGGACTGACTGGAATTGATCCCTGGTTCCTGATACAGATAGAAGAGCTTATTCAGTTAGAGGAAGGCATTCGTGGTAAGAATGTACTGGATTTAGATGCTGACTTCCTGTTTGCTCTTAAACGTAAAGGTTTTTCAGACAGCCGTCTTGCTGCTTTATTAAGCTCAGATGAAGCCACTGTTAGAAAGTATCGCCAGCAACTGAACATTCGTCCTGTCTACAAACGGGTTGATTCATGTGCGGCTGAATTTGCTTCAGATACGGCCTATATGTATTCCTCTTATGAAGAAGAATGTGAAGCTGCGCCCTCTGATAAAGATAAAATCATGGTATTAGGCGGTGGTCCAAATCGTATTGGTCAGGGTATTGAGTTTGATTACTGTTGTGTTCATGCGGCACATGCTTGTCGTGATGATGGTTTTGAAACGATTATGGTTAACTGTAATCCTGAAACGGTTTCTACCGATTATGATACGTCTGATCGCCTCTATTTTGAGCCGCTGACATTAGAAGATGTGCTGGAGCTGATTGACCTGGAACAACCCAAAGGGGTTATTGTTCAATACGGCGGGCAGACCCCGTTGAAGCTGGCTCGTGCACTGGAAGCGGCGGGTGCTAATATTATTGGTACCTCACCAGATTCCATCGACCTTGCAGAAGATCGTGAACGTTTTCAGGAAATGATTAACGATTTGGGATTATTGCAGCCACCCAATCGTACTGCAAGCGATACAGAGTCGGCAACAGCGCTGGCAGCCGAAGTGGGTTATCCTCTAGTCGTTCGACCCTCCTATGTATTGGGCGGTCGGGGTATGGAAATCGTTTATAACGAAGATGAACTGCGAACTTATATGAGCACTGCGGTCAAAGTATCTAATGATGCGCCGGTATTACTGGATCGTTTTCTTGATGATGCTGTTGAAGTCGATGTCGATGCGATTTGTGATGGTGAGGATGTTCTTATTGGCGGTATTATGCAGCATATTGAACAGGCCGGGGTTCACTCGGGTGATTCAGCCTGCTCCATTCCTCCTTATAATTTATCAGAAGAATTACAGAATCGACTACGTGATCAAGCCTCTAAAATGGCAAAAAAACTGGGCGTTGTGGGCTTAATGAATACCCAGTTTGCTATTAAAGGTGATGATATCTATGTATTAGAAGTCAATCCTCGTGCCTCACGTACAGTACCTTTTGTTTCAAAAGCAACGGGCATTTCTTTGGCTAAAGTGGCCGCCTTATGTATGGCAGGGAAATCACTTAAAGAACAAAATCAACTGGTTGAAGCTGAGCCTGAATTTTTCTCAGTGAAAGAATCCGTGTTCCCCTTTATCAAATTCCCTGGTGTGGATCCTATTCTTGGGCCTGAAATGAAGTCTACGGGTGAGGCAATGGGGCTGGGTAAAACCTTTGGTGAAGCCTTTGGTAAAGCCCAATTATCTGCAGGTGTTGAATTACCAACAGGCGGCAACGCCTTTATCAGTGTTCGTGAAGCGGATAAGCCTAAAGTGACTGAATTGGTGCAAAAAATCCAGTCACTTGGATTTGATGTGTTAACCACTCGTGGGACACATAAGCTGTTAGCTGAGCAAGGTATTGAAACGACCATGGTGAATAAAGTGCAGGAAGGTCGTCCTCATATTGTTGATATGATCAAAAATGATGAAATTAACTTGATTGTTAATACCACTGAAGGCAAAAAAGCCATTGAAGCATCATCCATGATCCGTCGTCAGGCGCTACAGCATAAAGTGACTTATACAACCACAATTGCTGCTGCTGATGCATTATGTGAAGCAATGATGATTGATGGTATTCATCAGGGTGACGTGGATGTGTATCGAATTCAGGATGTTCATCAGTCGCTTAAAGAAAATATTTAACCGTTTTAGTAAAAGTCTGTAAAAGAATAAAGGAAAAAGTTAATGAACAAAGTACCTCTTACTAAAGCCGGTGCCGATAAATTAGAGATAGAATTGAAAGAGCTCAAATCTGTACGCCGACCTAAAGTGATTCAGGCTATTGCTGAAGCACGTGAGCATGGTGACTTAAAAGAGAATGCAGAGTATCATGCGGCCCGTGAAGAGCAGGGTTTTATTGAAGGCCGAATTAAAGATATTGAAGGAAAATTATCCAACGCCCAGATCATTGATGTCACCACCATGAAGGATACCGGTCGTGTGATTTTTGGTACAACGGTGGTCATTTATGATGAAGTTGAAGATAAAGAAATCAGCTATCAAATAGTTGGCGAAGATGAAGCAAATATTAAAGAAGGAAAGATTTCTGTATCATCACCGGTAGCAATGGCATTGATTGGTAAGGAAGTGGATGATGTCGCTTTGGTCAAAGCACCAGGCGGTGACAAAGAATATGAAATCGTTGATGTAAAATACATTTAACCGTAATTGATTCATTTGATAATAGTTTGTTAAAAAAAAGATGACACAGTATTTTTCTCAAACCAGCGGTGAAAAAATTCTACTCACCTTGTGGATTGGTTCGCTGTGGACGGTTGGCTTTCTGGTGGTGCCGACCTTATTCGGCACATTGGAAGATAAGCAATTAGCGGGCATGTTAGCCGGCAAGATGTTTACCGCAGCCAGTTATATTGGACTTTTTTCCGGTTTGATAATTGTTCTGACAGCAGCTAAACAGTCAGAGCGGTTTAAAACCAATAAACGTATCTGGTTAGTTGCTTTAATGCTGCTGATTGTCATTATAGGTGAATTTATTATTCAGCCTCAGATGGCTGATTTAAAACAGCTTGGTCTGCTGTCCGGTTCAGAGACTTCACGGCAGTTTGATCAACTGCACCTTATTGGCACAGCACTTTACATGCTTAACTCATTATTGGGTCTGATTTTAATTATCTACCAGCCTCAAAAGTAATCACTTCATTCCGTCAGTAGTCAATCTTTACTAGAAGTCGATAAAGTTAGGTTGTTCCGTTTGAATTTCTTCCGGCGGATAGAAAATATCTTCAATAAAATATTGAATTTCAGACATATCAGCAAAAAAATAAATCATTGTTAAGAGCATACTCAGTAAAACAAGCAGATAAATTATTTTCTTGAGTGCGGGTGTTACAACAGGCTTTCTTTTTTCTTTCTTTAAAGGCTTATGGGGTATCACAATGGTGGCACCACTTTCATCAAGTACTTCATCTAATTGACTGACTACCAGTGAAAAATTTTCAGTTCTGTCCTGAGGTTTAATTTTCAGCATGTGAATAATTAACTGCTTTAACTTTAAGGGTAATTTTTTAAAGGTAATATTGGCTGTAAAACGTTGCTCATCAAGCACGGGGGCATTGCCGACCAGCATTTGATAAAAAATGACTCCACAGGAAAAGATATCCATTTTACTTGATACTTTTTCCTTTTTCAGGCGATACCAGTTATTGTTTTGAGCATTTTTTGAATAGTGTTCTTCCAGTCCGAAATCAGTCAGTTTAATGTGCCCATTGTTATCAAAAAGGATGTTACTGGGACGAAGATTACCGTGTATTATTCGGTTGAGCTGCGCAAACTGCATTCCGGATGCAATTTCCTTCCCTAGTGGAATAAAATCCTGCCACTTCATTGTTTGCACCAGACGCTCCTGCAAATTACCGCTATTGAGGTACTCCATAACAATAATATAATATTTTTTATTTTCTGAAGTACCCAGAATATTAATGATATTAGGATGTTTTAACGGTGTCAGCAGTTTAGCTTCAGTAAATCCTGCATCATTGAGCGGTCTTTTTTTAATGACAATGAGTTTTCTACTTGAGCGATTTTCAAAGAGCATGACAGAGCTATGTGCATCTTCTTTAATCATATCAAGCAATTGAAATTGCTTGAAGTCCTTCTGAACACGTTGTCTTTGCTCGGTATGAATATGTGCACCGCGTAACAGAAGCAGGAGAGTATCTTTTATTTCATCTGCAGAAGATGGGCGATTCTCAGGGGTGGTTGCTAAGCATTTTAGAATTAACTCACTGAGCTCATGTGGTATTTCTGGTTTCAATTCTTCAGGTGATTTAAATCGACCAATGGGATCCTGATGAGTAAACAGCTTATACATTAAAACCCCAAGCGAATAAAGGTCACTCTTAAACGTGGTGTCAGTCGCTGAATGCCTTTGTTCAGGGGACATATAAGCCATTGTCCCCATTACAGTACCTACAGTAGTATGTTCACTATTGTTTTCATCTTCGTAATATTGAGCAATGCCAAAATCCAGTACACGGGCATTACCGTCAATATCAAGAAAAATATTGGCTGGTTTGATATCGCGGTGGATGACATTATTTCGGTGTGCATAGGAGAGCGCTTTACAGACCTGAGAGATAATATCTAACTTTCGATTAAACGTAAGCGCTTAAGCAACTACCGTTATTTCAAAAAAGTTTTCCCTACCTCATAATCAATCTCATCAATTCACTATGAGGCTCACCAA
>JAHXHI010000265.1 GCA_025656775.1 gamma proteobacterium symbiont of Bathyaustriella thionipta | reverse complement strand
TAGACATGTCGGTTTTAATAAATTACATAACTTTTCTGTCAAGCTTTTTTTTTCAATTTTTTTTAAATTTATGCTGAATAGTTACAATTTGATAAGAATAACAGAGATGTTATCTTCACCACCGGCTTGATTGGCTTCAATAATTAATTGCTCAATAGCTGTTTCTGCTGAATTTTCATGGTGAATGAGAATATCAAAAATTTTTTCATCACTGACCATTGTATTCAGACCGTCTGAACACAATAATATCTTTTCACCTTTCCTGGCGGGGTAAAGTGACACATCGGGTGCAACTTCCGGATACGGGCCTAACGCTTTTGTTAAAACATTAGCCGCTGGCTTATCACCATCAAAACACTTGTCTTTCCACAATTGTAATAGTGAATGATCGGTGGTCAGCTGTGTGAGTTCTTGTTTGAAATAGCTATAAGCACGACTATCGCCTACATGAAAAATGACAGACATTTTTTTGTCAGGTAAATACCAGCAGCCGACAATGGTTGTGCCCATACCTTTGCCTTTGCGTAGCCCGCGATCGTTATTGGTCTGACTGATTTTAAGATTGGCTGCCTCAATGGCAGATGTGACTGTTGATAACTCAGAAAATTCAACATCACTTGATGTGGCTTTTGAGCTGGAATGGTTTATCAGAGCATTTTCAATCATATCCGCCGCCATTTTGCTGGCGACTTCACCCGCCTGATGACCACCCATTCCATCTGCTAATATAAAGACTGTATTATCCTGATTAAGGCGGATGTTATCTTCGTTATGTTCTCTAGAGCGACCTGTATCAGTGTTACCATAGCCAATACATTTTATGGAAAGGAAATGTTTAAGCATAAATTACATATATACCTTGTGAATGATGTCTGGAAAAAGTCATAGTCATTAATAATAGCTTAATTTTTAGTAAATACCTACTAGCAACAACCGCCACCATTATTATCACCCGTTGAATTGCCTTCATCAAAGGGTAATGCGGTACCGCAACCGGAAAAAATACCGAAATGTTTGTTCATGTCACCATAAAATTCAAAATGTTCATGAAAACGAGTTTCCTGTAACATTCTCCAGGTGTTGCCGCAAACAGGAAAATGACGGCCTTTTTCAATATCATGATGTTTATCAAGGGTAAATAATTCCTCATGATGGGCAATGGTACCTTTATAAACAACAGCCTGACCATAATCTTCACAGGCGCTTTCCAGTCCCTCTAATTTAAAGAGACGATAGGTTGCGGAGTAAAAGTTAATATGTCCGATTAGCGTTTCGATTTGCGGATTATCTATAATTAATGGTCGATCTTCAACGAGTCGGGGATCAAGAAAACCACATTGTTTTGCCAGGGTGTTAAAATCATTCCAATAGAGCGCACCGCTTAAGCATTCACCGTATAAAACAGGATCTTTCACCAGATGTTCTGGTACTCTACGGTCACTATAGACATCAGAAAAGTACAATTCACCACCTGGTTTAAGTACTCGACAGGCTTCTCTTAAAACGGATTCTTTGTCAGGTGATAAATTAATGACGCAATTTGAGACAATAATATCAAAACTATTATCCTCAAGATCCAGTTCATCGAGTTTTTCGATATAGCCTTTTTTAAAGGCTATATTAGGCGTTTTGTAACCAAATACTTCGGTATGATAGTCGATATATTTATTGGCTACTTCCAGTTGCTCATCTGTCATATCAACACCTAAGACAAAGCCATGTTCACCGACAAGCTGAGAAAGAATATAACAATCTCGCCCTGAACCGCTGCCTAAATCAAGAATTCGCATGCCTTCGAGTTGCTGTGGTCGAACCAGGCCACAACCATAATAACGAGAAGCCACTTCAGTATGAACTTTGCTCATCGCCTGTTTGATATGGTCAGGCATATCTGTATCGGTGCAACAGGCATCTGTTTTTAAATCACCTGAGGATTGTAATACTTTGCCGTAATATTCTTTTACTTCATCAAACATAAAAATCAATTCCATCGTTTTATAGAAGGAGAAATCATATACAAAAAAGGTCTATAAAGAAAGCAGTTGTCCTGTTATCTATACTTGTTTTCAGTATAAATTGTTCCAGATCTGACATTGGTTTTTCATAAAAGTAAGCCTGAATTTCAACGCACTCAACATTTTTTATACCCTATGGCGAATTATTTCATACCTCAAAGGTAAAAAATATGACCTTCATAGCCAATTAGCAATTTGCCGGAATTACATGGTTAACAGTGGGTATTGCTGCTTGAATATCTGCAGATACTCACCTATTCTTAATCAGAACGCACAGGAAAGAAGTTTTTAAAGTAATTATCTGATCTGTCGATATATTTTTATGTATTAAATAATGTTAAGTGAAATAATCGCAATGGAAATCTCTCCAGTTTATTGGACAATCTTAGGTGAAATAGGTGCTGTGTTAATAGGCGTCTTAATTGCTGTCATTGTTGTTATTCTCAAAGATCGAAAAAAACTGAAGGAATACAGTGATTACCTGAAAGAGGTCATTAAGAAATTAAAGAAAAAACTGCAGGAAAGTGAAGATAAGCAAAGTCAGGAAAGGGTGCTGGCATTATTAACGGCTGTAATTGAGCATGTTCATGCACAATACAATGCTCAATATGGTAATGATATAACGCCTGCTGGTGAAGAAGGTAGCAACGATGCTCAGCCTTCAGTTGAAAAATTTGTATTTATTGCAGGTTTTCAGACCATGACCGCACAGTTAAGCGCGCTGGAAAATAGTAATGAAGCGGAAGTGACCTGGGAAAAAATTAAAAATGAACTGACACCATTATTTAATAATTATCTGCAACCCATCTTGTCACAACAGAACGTATCAGAAGCCCCCGCTGCTGATGACCTCCATGCTCAACTTGAGAGTGCCAATAAACGTATTAACAATCTGGAAAAATTTAAACAGCTGTATTTTGAGCTACAGGATAAATTGAGTAAAAGTATCGTAGACATTGAAACCTTAAATCAGACTATATCAGAATTATCTGATGGTAGTGAGCACTATGAGTCGATTCAAATAGCGATTGAGAAAAATAAAGCACTTTATCTGGAAATGGGACAAATGATTGGTATGGATAAAGAGCGGCATCATGAAAATGTTGCGAACACAATGGATTATAGCGAAGCAATTATTAATGAACGCAAAGATGAGATTAAACGCCTGAAAAGCCAGATTGCTCAGCAATTTGAAGATATCTGGTCATTACAAAGTCGTTTGGGTAATTCAGAAGGAGAGCCTACTCCTGAAGCACTGAGTGCGGGTATTGAAACCATTTCACGTAATTTAAAAGATGCTGAAATGTGTATTGAAACCATGGATATGGAAATTCAGACACTGACTTCTGAGATTTCAAATCTGAAAAACCAGTTGAAAGAACAGGGAAGCACTGATAATGCGGCAGCTTCATCTGAACATAAGCAAGCGATTGAAGCAAAAGAACAAATGATTGCCCGTTTTGCTCAGGAAAGCAAGGAGCTAATGAGCTGCATTACCGGTCTGGAAGATGGTAATCTGGAACAAAGCAACAGAATTAAAGAATTAGAGGAAAAATACGCTAAACTGGAAGCTGAATACTCCACTATGGAAGGCAAATACCTGGATGTTATGAGTCAATCGTCATAGTCTATTTTATTAATATTATTTTTGGCAGTGAGTGCAATAAACCGTGCTGCGGTTTCCCAACCGGATTTCTTTAAGTGGTTTCTGGCATTGACCGCAAGGCATTCCCTTGCGGCCATAGACTAATAATTCCTGTTTGAAATAGCCTGGTTTTCCTGTGCCACCCACAAAATCTTTTAGTGTTGTGCCGCCTTGTGAAATTGCTTGTTCAAGTATTCGCTTACACTCAATACAAAGTCGTTTATAGCGTTTTTTGCTGATTTTTCCAGCTGCTCGTCCGGGGTGAATACCACTGGCAAAGAGCGCCTCATTGGCATAAATATTACCAATACCAACCACCACTTTACTATTCATAATAAATTGTTTGATGGCAACTGTTTTGTTTCTGGATAATCTAAACAAGGTCTCGGAGTTAAACTCATCAGATAAGGGCTCAGGACCTAAAGCATCTAATAATGGGTGTTTATCAATGGGCTCGGATGTCCATAAGACAGCCCCAAATCGGCGGGGATCTTTAAGGCGCAAAGCATTACCGTTGGCAAAACAAAACTCAACATGATCATGTTTGTCATAAGGTGTATCTGGCGTCACTATTCGCAGACTTCCGGACATACCCAGATGGATGATTAGAGTGCCTTTTTTTGTCGCTAACAGCAGATATTTTGCGCGACGAGTTATTTGGGTGATTTTCTGATGAATTAATCGTGAGGCAAGTTCATTCGGAACAGGCCAGCGCAATCTGGGGTTTCTGATTGTGATACGGGTAATAGGAGTATTTAGTACATGCGTAGCAATTCCCCTAAGTGTCGTTTCAACTTCGGGGAGTTCAGGCATAATAAGAATAGAGAGGTGAGTTTTATCGCACTAAAGGTTTTTAATCGTTTTCAAAACGTCCTAAAGGTCTATTGAAAGTGTAGTTTAATGGTTCTTCAACCAGTAGTTCACCGGTTTCACCAAAGTTTTCTCCAGGAACACTGAAGAGTAAACCAACACCCTGCATGATAAGACCCGCGGCACTGCCTGCAACACCTAGTGGACGAACCAGAAACAGATCAACCATCACATCTTCTTCAGTGAGTTCATCGTCATCATAGTATCCGTATTCAGCAAAACTGACTGAAGCCATAGACATCAGCAGAGCGAATAGTATTGTATTCAATAGTATTTTCATTTTTTTTCCACTTATCTTTTTTCTTAACGTTTTTGTTTAAAGCCTTTGCTTAACATTATTCTTTTTAACTCTATACTCATAATAGTCATGTCATTTCTCTAAAGCAAGCTTAAGAGCTTGAAAGTACTAATTCATTCACGTTTTATGTTGGAAATTTGTACTTTGTTCACTTTTTAAATGAAAAATAGACGTGTGAATAGCATTTGTTAAATTTATTGGGCGGTATTGTTTGGTACGGGGAGAAATTCTGTAATCAGTTTTAAAATCTGGGGACTTACCCAATAAGCAATTGATTTATCAGTACGTAATAGTTTAATTTGAGTACCATCCTGAATAATCAAATATTGAATTTTTTCTATTTTATCTTCTTTTTCATTAATGGGTAGAGCAAGCGTGATGACAATACTTTTGCTTTGAATCAGTGCTTCATTATTAATGCTCAGAGAGACATTAGTTTCCACTTTTGATGCCTGTACCTGTTTCCAGAACTGAATGAGCTGGGCGATACTGTCAGAATTGACTTCAGGTGCTTCAGGTATTAAGCGCCAGCCATTGTCGTCCATTGTGAGCGTTTTATCCAGCCAGCTGATACTTTTAATTTTGGCTAGCGGAGGCAATAGGGCAGGAGAAATAAAGGTATCTAAAGCGGCTCTTAATTGATAAAAAATAACGCCGTTAATTAAATGAACGGTATTGTTGCCTGATTGACGATTATCATTCATATTCATGGCATAGCGCTGTTGTTTGATTGGATCAGTACTACCAAGAACAAACTGTTTGTCATTAAGCCAAATTGAAATGGGTGGCTCATCCAGTTGATAACGAGACAGTTCAGCCTCTTTTACTTGAAATTGCGAGTAGCTGCGTTTGTCGACCAGGGCTGTAATGGTCTTAACGCGTAATGAATTTGCCGGTAGTTGGTATGGTTCATCTATAAACCAGTGATTATTATGTTTGCTGAGCTTAATTGAGGCAATTGCTTGTCGTTCAATAACAATATGATTAATATCGTCTGCCTGTAATGAGCTCAAATAGTGAATGGTTACTTTCTTTAAGCCTGGTTGATACCAGGCAAGTAGAGATAAACACACGACAATAATAAAAAGAACTAAATTGATTCTGGCTTCCCGAGACATTAGCGATTGCGCCTTTTGAACCAAATAAGACTACCGCTTAAGACCAATAATCCCGGGATAATAAATAGAAAAAAGGTGCCTAATAATGACAGTTTCGCCGGTGATAAATCCAGTATAATGTCATTTTTAGTTCGAGTGGGAATATTGATAAACTGTTCGTCATGGCTTAGCCAGTTAAAAATATTGATGCCCAGACTCAGGTTGCCGGCATTACCCAAAAAGGTATTTGATAAGAAATCACCATCCCCTAAAATAACAATTCGTTGTTCCTTGGTGACGGTATTTGCAGTCTCTGTATTATTGAGTTGACGGCTTAGAGCCATACCAATGGTAATGGGGCCGACAATATCGAGCAGATCACTATAGTGAACTTTGTCTTTCAGTGGTGAGGTTTCAATCCAGCTTTGCTCAATAGTGGTTAAAAAAGCGGTCATATTAAACTCTGGATTTGAGGTCTGTTCTGGATTACTGTCATCATTATCGGGATTTTTATCTAAAAATCCCGGCAGGCGTTCAATACCAGCCGCCTGTGGAAAAAGAGTGACAGTGGCAAAACCATCATGAACAGGGTGGGGAGGGTATTCTGACACAATGGCATAATCAGGGCGTGAAATATCATATTGTTGTGTGGTGGGATCAACCACGACACCATCCAGAAATTCAATTCCGAGTAATTCGGCCAGAGGTAAAAGTCCGTGCATAGGCTGGTTGCTGGTGACTTTTAATGGCTCACCTAACCATATTAAATTACCGCCGGTATTAACATAATCGATTATCAGACGCACCTCTCCGGGAAGAAATGCTGCCTGAGGTCCTGCTATGACTAATATCGATGTATCATCAGGAATGACCTTCTCTTTTGCCAGATTCAGTGTGTTGACCAAAAAGCCCTGTTTTGTCAAATGACTGCTGAAGCTGTTCAGGTCAAAGTTTGCTTCCCGCTCAGGGCTGCGTTCACCATGCCCCTGTGTAAAGAATATTTTGCGTTCGTGCGCGCGCAGCAATCGATGCAGAGTGCTACTGAGATCTTGTTCTGATAGTTGTGACAAATTTTCCTGTCTTCCCGCGTAACGGACCACCATTTCGCCGTCAACGGTAATATTCAGGCTGCGAATCGTTTCCGGATCAGTATTGGGGTTAATAAATGTCAGTGTCATATCAGGCTTAATTCGTTGATATCGCTTGACCAGTTCACGCACTGATTGTTTGATTTGGTTGCTATTGGTATAAGAAACGATTTCAACGGGCGCTTCAAGTGTCTCTAATAATTTCAGGCTGATTTCATTGAGAGAATTCTGACTATTAACGGTCCAGTCGGCCAGATAAATATAGCGATTACTTAAAAATGCCAATAATCCAATAATACTTAAAAACAATAGAGTAAACAATATATTCTGTTGTTTTAAATGCCGTGTTGAAGTATGACTAATATCCATAATTTTTATTATTCAAACAGAGAATATCCCAAAGGATTAAGTGTTAATGTGGTAAGCGTAAACGTTCCAGGCGGCGGATAGCAAGTACTAAAAACAGGCAGATAAATAATAAATAATAAGCAATATCCGCACTGGAAAAAATGCCTTTAAGTAATGGCTCAAAATGGTTTAACAGGGAAAACCATATTAATACATTTTCGCCATTTTGATTACTGGCCAGTTCAGCTTCCGCGCTATTAGCAGCCCAATTGATGATCCATAAAAATAACAGCAGGCCAAAACTGCTAATCGCAGCAATGGCAGGGTGTTTGGTGAGTGTGGACATATAAAGTCCTGCAGCAGCGAAAGAGGCGAGTACCAGAGTAAGTCCTAACAATGCAGAGAAAAGTTGCCCTAAGTCAATAGCAGTGCCTAGTATCAATGAAAATGGCATGAGTGCTATCATCGCGATCAATATCAGTAAAAAGCCTAAAATACCCAGGTATTTGCCTAAAATAATTTGGGTCATGGAAACAGGTGCACTAAAGAGTAAACTTAAGGTTTGATTTTTTTGCTCTTCACTGATTAAACTCATCGTTAATAGCGGTACAATAATTAATAACACAATGGCCGCCCCGCCCAGCAATGGGGCTATTACCAGATCGGTGATCCCGGGCGACTTTTCCAGCACAGAGAGTTTGTCCTGCACCTGCATATAGCTTTCCAGCTGACTGAGAAACTGATAGCATAAAATGATTTGCGTCACTGCCAGTATGGCCCAGGCTAAAGGTGACAGGAACAGGTTTTTTAATTCACGAACGGCAATAAGCTTAATCAACTCTCTGCTCCTGTTTTAATAGCGGATCAGCGGCTGTCAGTGACATAAATATATCTTCGAGTGATTGTTTTTCAGAAAAAATTTCATATAAGCCCCACTGGTGTTGACTGGCCAGGTCAATAATCTGCTGAGCTGTTTTAATGATGGCGGTCTGATTTTTCTCTGCTTCGTCCATTATCAGTGCACAATGTAAAATCAGAGTATCACCTTCTTGTTTTATGTCATTGATAGATTCTAATGCAGTAATTTTCTGGATATCAACCGGATTGGTGCAGCTTATCCGCAGTGTTTGTGTCTGCATGTGCTGATTAAGTTGTTCGATAGAGGCGTTTAAAATTAACTTACCCTGATTGATAATTTGCACATTATTACAAATGGTTTGAATTTCAGGCAAAATATGGCTGGAAATCATTACACTGTGCGACTCGCCTAATTCTTTGATCAGTTTACGAATTTCAATCATCTGAATGGGATCAAGACCCACCGTGGGTTCATCTAAAATAACAATATCAGGTGAATGAATAATGGCCTGGGCAATACCTACGCGCTGCTGATAACCTTTAGACAAATTATTGATGATTCGTTGACCATATTCGCTCAGTCCGCAGCGTTCTTTAGCCCTATGCATAGCGGAGTTTATTTCGGCTTTGGGAATTCGATTCAGTTGTGCACAATAAATGAGGTATTCATCAACACTGAGCTCTTTATAAAGTGGCGGTGTATCTGGCAGGTAGCCGATTTTTGCCTTGGCTTCAATAGGATTATCCATTAAATCGATTCCCGCAATCTTGATACTGCCATGAGAAGGCGCCAGATTGCCAGTGAGCATTTGCATTGTGGTTGATTTGCCTGCGCCATTAGGGCCAAGGAAACCGAGCACCTCACCACGCTGCAGGGTAAAACTGATACTATCAACGGCTATGGAATGACCATCGTGAGTACCTGTGCGGTTATTGCTGAAATAGTGTCGTGAAAGCTGGTTCACTTCAATTAAAACTTCACTGTCCATGTTTTTATATTGGCTATCTTTTATGAAATAAAGAATGATTGACTGATAGTGACTATTTGCTTTTTTAGCATTAAATTCTAGCATGCTTGTATGTTAGTATACACCTATTTGAAGGCATATCAGGCAAAGTCACCCGTTTGTTTCATACTTAGCCTTATCCTGTTTTTTCATTAGCTGCGGCTTATAATTTAAAGAGTTTTTCAATTGTCACACGTCAATTCTAACCCTTCCTCTGGACAAGTGCATGTACTTGGTGTCGATACCGTGGGGACCTTTACTGATTTTGTCTATTATGAAATGGATAATAATAAGCAGGGGAATTTGACCATTCATAAAGTCTTATCAACGCCACATGCGCCAGAACAGGCGATATTACAGGGAATTAAAGAACTTGGTCTGGAAAAACGACTGGATAATTTATCCATAGTACATGGTTCGACAGTGGCAACCAATGCGGTTTTAGAAAAAAAAGGCGTTAAAACCGTTTATATTAGTAATACCGGTCTGGCAGATGTACTGACCATTGGCCGTCAGGCACGTAAAGCACTTTATAATCTGACACCTGAACCCGAGGTAGCGCCGGTCCCCGCCTCTTTATGTTATGAAGTCAGCAGTCGAGTGGCTGCGGATGGCAGTAATTATCAGTCATTATCAAGTGATGAACTACAACAACTTAATGAGTTTATCAGTCTGCATCAGCCTCAGTCGGTCGCCATTAACTTATTATTTTCATTTTTGGATGATGACGATGAATGCCGTATTGAACAAAGCTTGAGAAAGGCTTTTCCTGAATTATTTATATCCCGTTCCTCCGAAGTATTACCGGAATACAAGGAATATGAAAGAGGTATTGCTACCTGGCTAAATGCCTGGGTTGGTCCATTGGTTCAGGGCTATATACAGCGTTTAACCGAGGGGGTTCAACCGGCGCAACTGGCGGTGATGCAAAGTTCTGGTGGTACGATTGCAGCAGAAAAAGCCGCCGATTATGCTGTGCGTATGTTGTTGTCCGGACCGGCAGGTGGCCTGGCAGGAGCAAAATATATTGCTGGAGTTGAGCTTGCTAATCGCGGACACTCTGCTCATGCTCAAAATAATGCGCTTCTTAAAAAGAATTTACTCACTTTTGATATGGGGGGCACATCAACGGATGTGGCTGTCATTGAAGGTGAATTACAACTGAGCAGTGAAGGTCATATTGGTGATTACCCCGTTGCCATTTCAATGGTGGATATGCATACCATTGGTGCGGGAGGTGGGTCTATTGCCCGGGTTGATGAAGGTGGTGTGTTACAGGTTGGTCCGGAGTCAGCGGGTGCGAGTCCCGGTCCTGCCTGTTATGGACACGGTGGACGGCAGGCAACAGTGACGGATGCTAATTTAATTTTAGGACGTCTGTCAGGCGATGCCTTTTTAGGCGGGGCAATGCAGCTGGACGAGGCGGCAGCAGGCACTGCTATTGAAACACTGGCAGCACAATTGTCATTTTCATCTTCTGAACAAGCAATTGAAGAAACCGCCTCAGGTATTATTCAGGTAGCCAATGAACACATGAGCCGGGCACTGCGAGTGATGTCGATACAGCGTGGTATTGATCCTGAAAAGCTGGTATTGGTTCCTTTTGGTGGTGCTGGTGCGTTACATGTCTGTGCGTTGGCTGAAAACTTACAAATGTCTCAGGCGATGGTGCCTGTACATGCGGGTGTTTTATCTGCTTTGGGTATGGTGGTTGCGCCGCATAGTCGAGATTTATCTCATACGATTAATGCATTGCTGGAGTTAACCGAGGCCGATCTGCTCAACAAACAATTAGCCCTGCTAGCCGATAAAGGGGTGGCGGAATTAGGCTCAGAAGGGATTGATAAAACACAAGTTAAAATTCACTATTCGCTTGACCTGCGTTATGCAGGCCAGTCCTATACCCTTAACGTGCCATGGACCAATTTGCAAAAAACAAAACAGGCGTTTCATGATTTACATCAAAAACGTTATGGACACCAACATAAGCAGGCCATTGAATTAGTCAATGTGAGAGTAAAAGTAACCGCCTCTGCTGTGTCATTGACCATGCCAAAGTTACCTGCAGCGAATAATGATGCCGTTGTGATAAGTCGAAGGCTCCTTTATGGTATTGCAGAACCAGTGCCTGTTTATCAAAGAGAGAATTTGTCCTATGGACATAAAATTACAGGACCTGCACTGATTGTTGAGCGTGTTTCAACAACCTGGCTTGAGCCTGACTGGGAGTGTGAAGTTGACTCCATTGGTAATCTTCTTTTAAGTAAAGTAAGTTGAGTAACAAACATGTATTCTCTTAGTTATTACATTCCACCTGAAGACCATGAGCGGGTTAAACAGGCTTTATTTGCATGTGGTGCAGGAAAAATAAAGCGCTATGATGAGTGTTGCTGGGCAGTTTTAGGCGATGGTCAGTTTCGAGCACTGGAAGGCAGTCAGCCAACATTAGGTCAAGTCAATCAATTAGAAAAACGAATGGAATATAAAGTTGAAATGGTCTGTGACGATCAATTTATCCGTCAGGTGGTGAAGACGTTATTAAAAGAGCATCCTTATGAACAGCCGGCGTATTTTTTTGCCCGGTAATGACTATCAGTGATTTGTAGCAAGGCCTGAGGATATATTTAAAACAAAAAAACCTGACTGAACTCACAGGCAGGTTTTTTAAGTTGGCTAAGCCATCTAAGCGATTGTTATCTAAAATGTATTATTTCAGATAAGATTGTCTAAGCAGCAATTTTTCAAAAATTGGGTTTATTTGATTTTTGCTTCTTTATACATTACATGCTTGCGAACGACTGGATCATACTTTTTCATTTCCAGCTTTTCAGACATGGTACGCTTATTTTTGGTCGTTGTGTAATAATGACCTGTACCTTCTGAAGATACTAATTTGATTTTATCACGCATATTCTTTCTCCTACCCATGCTTTCCGGTTTTAGTGTTGTAAATCCGGATTAAGCAATGTGGTCACTATTCTAATCGTTAAATTTTTTCGCCTCTGGCACGCATTTCAGCCAGAACTGTATCGATACCACGTTTATCGATAGTACGCATACCGCTTGCAGTAACACGTAATTTTACAAAACGGTTTTCACTTTCAACCCAAAAACGGTGCGTATGCAGGTTCGGCAGAAAACGGCGCTTGACTTTGTTATTGGCATGAGAAACATGATTTCCCGCAACAGGACGTTTTCCTGTAACCTGACATACCTTAGACATTTTTGTTCTCCAATAAATCGCTTAAATAATACTGTATTCTTTTTACTCACTTACTTTAATCCAGTAAGACACTGCTTTTCAATCAGAGTTAACAAGCAGCTTTGAGCAAGAGGCGAGATTTTACGCAAAAATCATCTTCTAGGCAAGCCCTTTAACAAAGAAATCAGGAAATTAGTAGTTTTTTTGTTTATTTTAGATAATTGATGGTCGAAAGTGTGTTTTTAGTTTATCTTTGACTCAAGGCCGGGTAAGTTTCCAGAGATATTTTTTTAGAAACTCAATGCCGGGTCGCTAAAGCGTTATCTCTTACTTACCGAACTCATTAAAATAATAATAACAAATGACTGATATAAAGGAATGTTTATGATTAAACAAAAAAAATTCTGTTAGGGGGAATTTTACTCACTCTGTTAACAGGCTCTAGCATGTCTCTGGCACAAAGTTATCAAAGCGATAGACAAACCAATTATACGGAGAACTATCAAAGACAGTCTGTTGCACAATATCCGACTCGACAGGGAGGCTATTATTCACAATATTATCGCCCCAGAAGTCAGTTATTACCAACTACAAAAGCTAAATCACCGGCTGAATTACTGGAAAATTCGATTAATAAAGTCATCAACTTTCTTTCTCGACCCAAAAACGCTTCTCTGGAGCAAATTACTTTCTTTCTAAAAAAAGAAATCACCCCGCACTTTGATTTTAAATATATGGCTCGCTGGGTTGCAGGACGTTATTTCAGAACAATGTCACCGGAACAGCAGAGAGAGTTTACGGCAAACTTTAGTGAATTATTTATTACGACATTTGTGCAGAAGTTAAGTAATTACCAAAATTATCCGCCTGTGGTTGATGACTTCCGCTCAAAACGCACCAGTAATAATGAAGCATTGGCATCTGCAAGAATACTTCAGGAAAATGGCGGCCATATCCAGGTTGATTTTAAATTTTTAAAAACACCTGGGGGCTGGAAAGTGGTTGATGTCAGAGCAAATGGTGTGAGTGCTCTTTATTACTATCGTCACTTTTTTGCAGAGCAAATACGAAAAAGGCAGCAGCAAACGGCTGTTTTTGATTAAAAAGAATGGCAATAGTTTGCTATTTCAGCCCAAAGAGTACCAAAGAACTCAGTATTTGAGTGCTTTGGTACTTCTAAATTAGCTCAATTTAAGGTATAAAAGTGTTTTAACTTATGAATATTATTCAAACTTGACTCACTATCAATCAAATATACTGATAAATTAAGTCGTTTTCTGGAATTTTTTCAGAATAGTTTGTTACATTTAATTACTAGTTTATTACCCCATTATGATACAGTTTAAATCGAGTTATAGTTTTAATGTCTTATTGCGCCTGATCGTCATTTCTTTACTGGTTGTCGTGTTAATTTTTTTTAACTTTGATTTTATTCAAAATGTTTATTTAAAAAATCAATTAACAAATACCGGATATATCATTAATGGCTCAATTGTAGGTCTCTTTCTGCTTGGTATGGTAAAACTGGTTACCTCACTCTTATTTTACTGGCGTGAAGAACGGGCCGTAGGAAAATTTATTGTTAATGTTCATCATGAGAATTTTAACCCCAGTGATTCTATTAATAAAAAGAGTTTAATCTATCATCGTTATGTGACCATGCAGGATATTTATCGCCAACATGCGTCAATCAATCAAAGTGCTATGGCTTCCGCGATGGTTGCTTCAGAAAGTACACGTTTGAGTTTACCTAAATTTGTTTCTAATATTCTTATACTAACCGGAGTCTTTGGTACGATTATCTCCCTCTCTATAGCCCTGCTGGGAGCTTCAAGTTTAATGGAAGACAATGGTATTGGTAGTATGGGGCAAGTCATTCATGGTATGTCAACTGCTTTATCAACCACCACGACAGCCATTATCTGTTATTTGTTATTCGGCTATTTTTATTTGAAACTCACCGATATTCAGACTAATTTGTTTAGTGCTATTGAACAAATCACAACACAGCATCTGATGCCGCGTTTTTCTCATCAAAGTGAAAGCATGATTCATCAATTGGCGGAGTTGATTAAGTCTCTGCGTCATACGGCGGCAAATATGCAGCTATCGCAGCAGCAATATTTGGAAATGGGCTCTAAAGTTAATGAAATTACGGCTAATTATGATTCCCGTGTGAGCGGTATGTCAGATGATATTGCCGATATCAAAGAACTTTTGAGGCTGGGTTTTCGTTTGCCTGATGATCATACTCATTTTAGCGATAAACAAAAGACAAAGACGGGTTCTCAAAGGAATAGTGTTCTCAGTTCAGTTTCTAAATCCGATGAAAATCAATAAATGGAACAGCTTTAATGAGTGACGGTTTCATTGATCTAAGACAAAATCAAGCCCATTTGGTTGATGAATCCTTCTGGCCGTCATTTACCGATATTATGACGGTTGTGGTCATGATTTTTCTGATTGCCACCAGTATCCTCATTGTAAAAAATTGGGAGCTTGTCAAGGAGTTGCAAACACGAATTACCGTAGAGCAGAAAATCTCCCAGCGTCTCAAAGCCAGTATGGCCGCGCAGCAAAAAACATCTCAGGAGTTGCTGGCCAGTCAGGATAAGCGTTATCAGATTTCACGAAAATTACAATTGAGTATAGAGGCAGAGCGCAGAACCTCTGAAGCCGTTAAAAAAACATCAAAAGAAAAAGCCAGCCTGGAAGAAACCCTGGCGCATACACAATCTGAAATGTCTTTAATTCGTTTACAATTGATGCAGGCACGGGAAAGTGCCACAGAACGTGATCGTTTGATTGTTGAGCAAGATAAACAAATTGACCACATGACAGAGATACAGAACAAGTTAAATCAAGAAGTTTTATCCAAACGAAATCAGTTAGTTAAGGTAAAGCAACAACTTGTTGATATTGGTTCTACGATGAACTCATTACAGGGTAAACTGGAGCTTAGTACCGAAGCACTGACGAAAAGAGAGCAGGAACTGGAAGAACAATTAGTTGTTTTGACAGATAAAGAAGAAAAATTAGCGGGTTTAAGTAAACAAAACCAGATACATCTGGATAATATTCGAAATTATGAGGCACAAATCGCATTTGTTAAACAAACAAATACCTCGTTAACGGATGAACTTGAGCTGCAGCAGGATGCCTTAGCCCGTAAAGATGAAAAATTAGCAGATCTTAATGACCAAAATCAGATTTATCTGGATAATATCAGTGATTATGAGCAGCAAATAGCTCTGGCACAACAAAAGCAGGCAACTTTAGCAGATGATTACGATAGTCTGGAAGAGAAATACAATAAATTAATTAAACCATCACGTTCTGCCATCGGTAAACATGTTGTGGAAGTACGTTATGAAAAGCTTTCCGGAAAAGAATTAATTCAGTTTCGTCCCTCTGAAAAAGGCCAGTATCAGGCAATTGCTGAAAGCGTCTTACATAAGAAATTACTTAAGCTGAAAGAGCAATATAAAAAGACCCTGTACGTAAAAATCATTATTCCGGATAATAGCGGTCTTTCCTATAATGAAGCATGGACGTTTATGATGGGGATATTAGAAAAGTACGACTACTATTATCAGGAATAACGTTTAAATGACCCCACGTTCGGCTAGAGAAACAATTTCACCATTACCAATAATCAAGTGATCCAGCAGCCGTATATCCACTAATCCCAAAGCATCTTTCAGGCGCAGAGTAATTTGTTCATCAGCAGTACTGGGTTCAGCAACACCTGATGGATGATTATGAGCAACAATCAATGCTGAGGCATTATGCTCAAGTGCTTTTTTTACCACTTCTCTCGGGTAAACCGAAGCACCGTCAATGGTGCCGTGAAATAACTCCTCAAATTTTATAACATGGTGACGGTTATCTAGAAATAAGGCCGCAAAAACCTCATAGGGCCGATCTCTAAGCTGATGTTTCAAATAGTGGCGTGTTTCATCGGGACTGGAAATAACATCCTGTTTTTCAAGTGTTTCATTGAGATAGTGCTTGGACATTTCCAGGACTGCTTGTAGCTGAACATATTTAGCGGGACCAATACCCTTAGATTGGCAAAAATCATCCACATTGGCATTAAATAAATTTTTCAGTGAAGAAAAGTCATTTAATAAATTATAAGCCAGATCAATGGCTGTCAGCCCTTTAGTCCCTGTACGTAGAAAAATAGCTAATAATTCAGCATCAGTCAGTGCTTCTGCACCACGTTGTAATAATTTTTCGCGGGGGCGTTCGGCTTCCGGCCAGTCAATAATAGGCATTCCATGCTCCAATAGATTGGTTTTTACAATGATTAGTATCATAAATGAATAAACAGAATAGCCAAGAGAGGATTTTCTTACAAACTTAAACATTGTTCACATTTTAATATTGCGGTGAGTGCTTACTAATCGTTAGAATAGCACTATGACAGTTTTTAAAAATAAAAATATTATTTTAGGGATCTGTGGCGGGATTGCGGCCTACAAGTCCGCTGAACTGCTAAGATTGCTCATAAAACAGGGGGCTCAGGTACAGGTTGTAATGACTCAGTCCGCTGCAGAATTTGTCGGAGCACTTACGTTTCAGGCTTTGTCAGGCAAAGATGTTCGCAGTGCTTTATTTGATCTTGATGCTGAAGCAGGTATGGGGCATATTGAATTAGCTCGCTGGGCTGATTTAATCCTGATTGCACCGGCTAGCGCGAATACCATTGCTAAAATTGCTCATGGTTTGGCTGATAATTTGTTGACGACTTTATGTCTGGCCAGTAAAGCCCCGCTGTTAATTGCACCCGCTATGAATCAGCAAATGTGGCATAGTGAAGCCAGCCGGGAAAATATTGAGATACTTTCTAATCGAGCAAATATATCGCTTTGTGGGCCAGCAGAAGGTGAGCAGGCATGTGGTGATACTGGTCCGGGTAGAATGCAGGAACCTGCGGAATTGCTCGCATGTTGTGCTAATTTATTAGAGACAAAAATTTCCAATAATGAGCAGTCAGACTTATACCCTCTCCAAGGCCGACGGGTATTAATTACTGCAGGCCCGACTATTGAAGATATCGATCCGGTGCGTTATGTGAGTAATCGCAGCAGTGGTAAAATGGGTTATGCAATTGCACAGGCAGCCCAGCAATACGGTGCTGAAGTGATTTTGATCAGCGGTCCTGTGACATTAGCTGCACCTGAGAATATTGAGCGAGTTCTGGTGCGCAGCGCACAACAAATGCATCAAGCAGTATTTCAGTCAATTGCAGAAACCGACATCTTTATTGCTACCGCTGCGGTGGCTGATTATCGCCCGATAAAAAAAATTGCTGATAAAATAAAAAAGAATGCTGATAAGCTTACCATTGAATTGATAAAAAATCCGGATATTTTGGCTGATGTTGCCGCACGGGCAGACAAACCCGTTACCATTGGTTTTGCTGCCGAAACTAATGACCTTGAAAAATATGCGGTTGATAAGCTAAAACGAAAAAATCTGGATATGATCGCTGCTAATAAAGTGGGAGAATCAGCAGGTTTTGATTCAGATAATAATGAACTGCATTTGTTCTGGCATAATGAAGAATATGACATAGGCTACAAAAAATTACCCCATACCAGTAAAAAACAATTAGCCAGACAACTAATTGATGAAATTGTACTACGCCTAGTAGCCAAAAGTTAATAATATGATAAGGACTCTAAAAAGTTATGAATGAAGTTGACGTTAAAATTCTTGATCCCAGAGTGGGTAATGACTTTCCTATGCCGGAATATGCAACGGGTGGCTCGGCGGGGATGGATTTAAGAGCGATACTCGATGAAGATAAAGAATTGTTACCAGGGGAAACACTGTTAATTCCAACGGGTATTGCTATTCATATTGCTAATAATAATATGGCTGCTGTTATCTTACCCCGTTCCGGTCTTGGGCATAAGCATGGCATTGTTCTGGGTAATCTGGTGGGTTTAATTGATTCAGACTATCAGGGACAGCTTTTTGTTTCCTGTTGGAATCGCGGCAGTACGGCATTTGTTATTAAGCCGGGAGAGCGGATTGCGCAACTGGTTTTTGTGCCGGTGGTACAGGCTAATTTTAATATCGTTGAATCTTTTGAGCAAAGTGATCGAGGTGATGGTGGTTTTGGGCATACTGGAAGTCACTAAACGTATGACTATTAAAGGAAACGGAAGCTGATTTTATGAATGAAACGAAAGAAAAAATTAGAGCGATGATTCAGCAGGAATCGGTTGCAAAACGTAAGGAAGATCTGGAAGAACTGCGCTCAAAAAAACATAAAGAAAAAAAAGAACACATCCCTATGGATGTTGAAAAGAAAAGCTTTATACGTCACCTTGCCTATATCTTTTTGTTACTTTTATCTGCTCTGGCTTTATTTTATGGCGCATCGGTTAGTAAAGAAAATGCCGAGAAAGACTATCTTCAGCAACTTGAAGGGAAGTCTGAACAAGAACTCGCAGCTCTGGTTAAACAGTCGGGCCAGGTGCTTGCAAAAAAAATCAGTAATTTTAATTATATTTTGCAAGATGCAGAATATATTAAAAACTTTAATGATCCCTCATGGCAAGACGTGTTAAAAACGGATTTAGCCGCTCGTTTAGGTGAGCAAGCTGTTGTAGAAATGATTTCTGCAGATTTTAAAGATGATGATATTATTGATAATCCGGCAATGGGCTATAGTATTTTATCCATTTTAAATGAATTTAAAGACTCCAAAAATAATCAATCAAAAAGTGATATAAAAATTGAAGCGCATGGGCTTAATAGTGATGACTCTCAATTAGTCTTTATTAAAAAAGCCACCTATACCGATGTTGATGCCAATAAAGAAGTGCTTCTTGGCTATATTGTCGCCAAAATACCCAGGGATTTTATCAATGAATTGCTAAAGGGGTTTAAAACACAAACAGGTTATCTTGAAATTGTACAAAGCTTTTCCGGTAAATCTTTATTACTGACCAAAGCGGGTGATCAATCATTAAAAAGTTTGCCAATGTTTGTGTCAAAGAAATTACAGAATACTCAGTGGGTTTTTAAATTTTGGACCGTAGAACAAAAAAATGAACCGCCGCTTGCTTCGATATGGCTGGCTATTGTATACCTTTTTCTGGGATCGCTGGCAATTGTTTCGTCACTGTTCCTTTTGTTTATAGTGATTAAAAGTTATAAATCAGAAAGCTATATTGCCTTGCCTGAAAGACAAAAGAATAAAAGTACTAACCAGCTGTCAGCAACACATAGTTCACCTGATATTAAACGTAGTGAAGAAGTGACTGATGTGATTTACAGTAAAGAGGATGGTATTACTGTTGATGATAATTCTGAGGCGGAATACCTGGAACACGTTGGTCAGAAAATATTCAGAGCTTATGATATTCGTGGTCTGGTTGGCGAGTTTATTAATGCGGATGTTTTTCAAAAGATTGCCTATGCTATTGCAATAGAGATGGCGGAGCAGCAGCAGACGCAAATTTCAATTGGTTATGATGGTCGTAATAGCAGCCCTGAATTAGTTAAAGCACTTATTGATGCTTTACTGGAAAGCGGTATTAATGTACTTGATATCGGTATGGTCACCAGCCCGATACTCTATTTTTCTGCGATAACAAAGACAAATGGTAATGGTCTTATGGTGACTGCCAGTCACAATCCTGCCAACTATAATGGTATAAAAATCATGCTGATGGGGCATAGCTATAGTGATGTACGTCTGCAAAAACTGAAAAAGAAGGTCATCAGTGGGGAGCGGGTTTCTGGTGCAGGCAGTTTATCTAAGTTCAATATATTAGAAGAATACATCACCAAAATAATGGGTAATGTGATTTTAGCTCGACCAATGAATATTGTTGTTGATTCGGGCAATGGTGTGACAGGAAAATTTGCCACGACATTTTTTGAACAACTGGGTTGTAAGGTGACGGCTTTAAATGCTGAAGTTGATGGTGATTTCCCCGTTCATGATCCTGATCCCAGTCGTCCAGAAAATATGAGTGAACTGGTTCAAAAAGTAACTGAGATGAAGGCTGACATTGGTATTGCTTTTGATGGTGATGGTGACAGAATAGGCCTGGTTTCATCTGGGGGTGAAATTATCTGGCCTGACCGGATTCTTATGCTTTTAGCAAAAGATATTTTATCAAGAAATGAAAATGCAACCATTTTATACGATGTTAAATCGACCTGGAAATTAGAACGCTTTATTAATGAACTGGGTGGAAGTTCGCTTATGTGTAAGAGTGGGCACTCATTTATGAAAAGTAAGTTGTTAGAGACCGGTGCATTACTTGCTGGAGAAATGAGCGGCCATATTTTTATTAAAGAGCGATGGTTCGGATTTGATGATGCACTATTTGTTGCTGCCAGAGTGCTTGAAATTCTTTCAATTGATTTAAGGAAATCACGACAAGTTTTTGCCGAACTGCCTGACTCATTAAACACACCTGAAATTCTTGTTGTAGCAGATAATAGTCAATCTATTATGGAAAAATTAAGTAAAGATTTGAGTGTTTTTGGTGATGGCAAGATGATTACAATTGACGGTATACGAGTTGAATATTCTGATGGTTGGGGCTTAGTGAGAGCATCAAATACCAGCGAAAATCTTACCCTGCGTTTTGAAGCAGCAAATGAAGCGGCTTTACAACGTATTGCAATGGCATTTAAAGATGCCGTCCTGGCTATCGAGCCAGAATTGGAGTTTCCATTCTAAAGTGATAGTGATTCAATACCCGTATCTAACACCGTTTTAAAGAATATGCAGAGAAATTATGAGTATTAATAGTAGTTCAGCGATTACCATTGCACACGTTTTATCAGAAGCTTTACCTTATATTAGAAAATTTCAAGGTAAAACAATCGTCATTAAGTATGGTGGCAATGCCATGACAGATGAAAATCTGAAAAATGGTTTTGCCCGTGATATTGTCTTATTGAAGCTAGTGGGTCTTAATCCGGTTGTGGTTCATGGCGGCGGCCCGCAAATTGGTAATTTATTAAAAAGAGTAGGCAAGGAAAGTGAATTTGTAGGTGGTATGCGTATCACTGATAAAGAAACAATGGATGTGGTTGAAATGGTACTGGGTGGGCAAGTTAACAAGGAAATTGTTGCACTACTCAATTCTCATGGTGCCAAGGCAGTCGGTCTGACGGGTAAAGATGGTGCTTTGATCAGTGCCAAAAAAATGAATTTCAGCCATCAAACAGAAGAAATGCAGGCCCCTGAAATTATTGATATCGGTCATGTTGGCGAAGTAACAGCAATTGATACTTCAATCCTTGATATGCTGGTTCACGGTGATTTTATCCCAGTGATAGCACCTATTGGCCTGGGTAAGGATGGTGAATCATATAATATTAATGCAGATTTGGTGGCAGGTCGATTGGCAGAAGAGCTTAATGCAGAAAAACTGATCTTATTGACCAATACCAGAGGCTTGCTGGATAAAAAAGAGGGGTTGTTAACAGGGCTCAGTACTGAGCGAGTTGATGAACTCATTGCTGACGGCACCATTTTTGGTGGTATGCTGCCCAAAATACGCTGTGCACTTGAAGCGGTGCAGAATAATGTCTGTTCTGCTCATATTATTGACGGGCGTATTGAACATGCTGTTATGTTAGAGTTATTTACGGATGAAGGTATCGGCACATTAATCTTTGGTGACTGCCCAGAAGATGACGAATAAAAAAAGCAACCGTAAAGAACAAATATTGTATGCGCTGGCTTTGGAATTAGAAGAGAGACCTGGAGAGCGTATTACCACAGCGAATCTGGCTAAGGCTGTAGGCGTGTCTGAAGCTGCGCTGTATCGACATTTTCCCAGTAAAGCCAAGATGTTTGAAGCCTTAATTGAGTTTAGTGAAGATGCCGTTTTTGGATTGATAAATCAGGTTGTTAATAGCCAGGACGAAACCCTGCTGCAAGTTGAAAAAATCATTGCTATTATTTTAACCTTTTCTGCAAAGAATCCGGGCATTACTCGCATTTTACAGGGTGATGCATTAATCGGTGAGCATGAACGTTTGTTGAAGCGTACTGATCAGTTTTTTGAACGAATAGAAACACAATTAAAGCAAGTTCTAAGAGAAGGTGAATTAAAAGGACAGGTGGCTTACCAGGGCAATATAAGTCAGTTTGCCGAGTTGCTCTCAAGCTTTATTGAAGGGCAATTAAGTCAATATGTCCGCAGTCGATTCAGTAAACTGCCTAATGAAAAATGGGCTGATAAATGGTTATTTTTTGCCAGAAGTATTAATACCAAAGATTAATTCTGATTAAATCAATCAATTGACTATTATTGATAAACAGTACTTTTGAATTCTTTTAATATACCGCTCACTTCGTCACCGGAACAGAATTCCTGTCCTTCCCTTTCTGGATTGCACCGAACTTGAAATATTAAAAATTTTTTCTTGTCAGATTGATTTTCTAACAGGGCTAAACTCATCGCAATATCTTGTTGTTTCACTGGGATATCGGTCACGGAAATCTGTTTAGTCGAGTGTAAACGCTTAATGAGCAGCGTTCTTGACTTTATCTAATGCTGATTTTTAAAATTCCAGGGAAGCAACTCTTCCAGTTTTTCCACCGT